>JAITDH010000139.1 GCA_031282665.1 Zoogloeaceae bacterium
GCAAATCCGGGAAATCTTCTTTTCCCTTTACGCCAGCATTCCGAACGACTGGTTCCGCAAGAACGAACTCGACCGTTTCGAGGGCTATTACGCCAGTGTGTTCTATGCGGCCTTCGCCGCCCTGGGAATGGACATCGTGCCGGAAGATGTGAACAACCAAGGACGGCTGGACATGGCGGTCAAGTTCAACGGACAGGTTTATCTCTTCGAATTCAAAGTGGTGGAGAGAGAAGCCGAAGGGAAGGCGCTCCAGCAGATCAAGGAGAAAAAATACGCCGACAAATACCGCTCGCTCAACCAGCCCATCCACTTGATCGGCGTGGAATTCAGCAAGAAAGAACGCAATGTGGTGGGGTTCGCGGCGGAAAGTCTAGGGTCATGAAGCGGACAGGCCCGAACCCGTTACAGACAAAATAGCGAGGCTCGGGATAAGATGGTGGGAGACCTCGCGGCACAGGAGGCGTGCAACCCCAAACCCCAAGGAGAATGCGAATGATCGATACCCCGGTTTCCCTTCCCGCCGGCCAGCCGGCGTTGCGGCTGGTGCCCATGCCGAAGGATGAAAACATGTTCGGCGATATCTTCGGCGGCTGGATCATGTCGAACGTGGATATCGCGGGCGGCATCGAAGCCATGCGGCATGCCCGCGGACGGGTGGCGACCGTGGCGGTGAATTCCTTCCAGTTCCATCAGCCGGTTTCCTCCGGCGATGTGGTCAGTTTTTATACCCGCATCCTCAAGGTGGGGCGCAGTTCGCTCACGGTGTCCGTGGAGGTTTTTGCCGAACGGCATCCGCAAAACCCGGTGACGGTGAAGGTAACGGAAGCAACACTCACCTACGTCGCGCTTGGCCAGGACGGCGGAAAACGCGACGTATCACGGGAAAATGCGTAGAATCCAAAAGTCTTTGTTTTGATTTCCCTCCTCCGCCCCATGAAGAAAATGCCCGACCATCGGTTTCTTGCCGCCGCCATATTGTTTTGTCTTGCCGCCACCGCTTCCGCGGACGGTTTCCAGAATGTGGCACAGAATGCCAGTGGGCTGGGCGTTTCCTATGCGGGTGCGGCGGCGGTGGCGGATGATGCGAGCACCATTTTTTACAACCCGGCGGGGTTGAGCCGGCTCGACGGGATGCAGGTTTCCTTCGGCGGGGTCGGGCTGTTGCAGGATTACGAGTTCGACGACCATCGGAGCATCGGCCTTTCCGGTCCCGAAGGCGGACGGGCCGGGGAATGGCAGGTATTGCCCAACGCCTATTTTTCCTGGAAGCTGAATGAGGACTGGTCGCTCGGCGTGGGCGTTTCCTCGCCTCACAGCCTCGATATGGAATATGACCGTGACTGGATCGGGCGCGGCATCGTGGTGAAGTCCCGTCTCTCCAGCGTCAATCTGAATCCCGCCATCGCTTGGCGTCTTTCCGACAGGATCGCCCTCGGCTTCGGCCTCGATTACCAGAAAATCCGCCTGAAATCCGCCCTGGACGCCGCGCGCGAATCCGATTCGGACAGCGCCTGGGGCTGGAATGCCGGCGCCTTGTTTACCCTTTCCCCGTCCATGCGCGTGGGCGTCGCCTACCGTTCCGGGATGGAATACCGTTTCGACGCCCCGACGCGCAACGAGATTTCCGCGCTGACCGCCTTCCCCGGCGTCGATGAGCGGGGACGTTTCGAGACGCCGGGCGTTTTCTCCCTTTCCGTCTGGCAACAGGTGTCCGAACAATGGGAAGCGATGGGCGATTTCTCCTATACCCGCTGGAAGTCGCTCGACGGCTACAACCGCGATAGCTGGCGGCTGGCCTGGGGCGCGGCCTACACCTACAACGAACGCTGGAAATCGAAATTCGGCCTGGCCTATGAGCGCAGCCCGCTCAGCCGTTCCGGGCGCACCGCCTTCCTGCCGGATGCGCATCGCATGTGGTTTTCCCTCGGCGGCCAGTATCGTTTCGGCAAATCCTCGGCACTCGATTTCGGCTATGCCTACCAGTGGGTCATGAAGAAGCCGCATCTGGACAGCCCCGTCGGTTCCGCCCGGCTGCGCGGCGACTACGATGCCAGCGGCCATCTTCTCGGCATACAATATTCGCAAGGCTTCTGATGGGATGAACTGGACAGTGAATCTCCTGGGTTGGCGTGAAATCATCCTGACCCTGATTCTGCTGATCGTTCTCTACATGGTCTGGCTCATCTGGCGGATGCGCCGCCTGGGACAGACCAGGACGCCGGTTTCCACCTCCCCGCCGCGCGCCGAGCCGGGGCTGTCTTCCTCCCCTTCCTCTTCATCATCCGCCGATCCTCCCGCGTCCACTGTGGCGATGAGGCGGGAACGGGAACGAGAAAGGAACAGGGAAGAAGAGGAGGACGCCCTCATCTATTCCCGCCGGGGGTTGCACGTCGATTCCACCAAATCCGCCAATTCTGCCAACTCCGCCGACCCCGTCCGGCGACCGCCCAGCCTGTTCGACGAAAGCGGTCTGGCGGAGCAGACCTTCATGAGCGGCGTGGCGCGGGAAATGGAAGAATCGCGCGAGGAAATAGAATCCCTGCGCGGCGCGCTGGCCGCCCTGCGCGAAGAAATGGATCAATTGCGCGCCGCCTTCGCGCAGGAGGTGCAGAGCGCCCATATTGCGCAGAACGCTTCCCCGCTTTACAGTGAAGCCATGCAGATGGCCGTGCTCGGCCATGACGCCCTCACCATCGCCGAGCGTTGCGGGATTTCCCGCGCCGAAGCCGAACTGGTCGTTTCCCTGATGAAAAACAAGGAGGGGAAAGCTTCATGAGCGCACAGACACCCGAAAATACGCCCGCGAACACGCCCGCAAATACGCCCTCTTTGGCCGACGACGAGACCGAGCAGCGCGGCAAGATCATCCGCCGCCTGACCCTGGCGGCGGTCATGGCGCTGGTGCTGCTCGCCCTCCTCGCCCTCTTCGATGCCTTCAGCGCCGCGCCCGAGGAAGAGCCGCCCGTTTATACCGCTCCCGTGCCCGTGCCGCCCAAGCTGCCGGTTCCCCAGCCCATCCAGCCGGGGCCGCCGGAGGAAACTCCCGGAGATCCCGACCTGCCGCCCGAAAACCCCGATGCGCCGCCAGAAACGCCGCCCGATTCACCCGCTCCGCCGGAAACTCCGCCGCAAACCACACAACCATCCACGCCGCAGCAGCCTCCGGCGACCGTCGCGCCTTCCGGCACGCAGCCCGCGACCGGCATGCCGCCGCCGCTCCAGCCGGGGCGCACCACCACCCGCACCGCCAAGCCCCCTGCGTCCTCCACCTCTTCCACATCCACCCCCCCCGCCATCGTCGCGCCGGAATTCACCGCCCCGCAGCCGGAACAGCCGGAGCAACCACTCCAGACCTCGCCGCCCGACGCCACGCCAGCCAATCCGCCCACGCCCCGCCCCCGTCCGCAGCCGCCGCGCCTCTTGCCCAACTTCGTCGTGCAGGCCGGCGTGTTCGCCAGCATCCAGCGGGCGGAAGAACTGCACGCCCGGCTCACCTTGCACGGCATTCCCTCGACCCTGGAAACACGGGTGCAGGTCGGCCCCTTCAAGACCCAGGAAGAAGCGGAAGCCGCGCGCCGGAAAATGCGCGCGCTGGGCATCGAAGGCGTCATCGTTTCCAGACGCCCGGCCGGCGCCGAATGACCCATGAACCGGGCACAATTGAAAGTGGAAGAAAACCCGTGCGCGAAGCGACGCGACGCCAATGAACCTGCTTTTTCCACCGCTGCTTTTCCTTTCCCACCACGAGTTCCATCATGAGCAAACAATATTTTTCCACTAATCGCGCCCCCGCCGCCATCGGCGCCTATTCCCAGGCCGTGCGGGTGGGGCGGACCGTCTATCTCTCCGGACAGATCGGCCTGGACCCGCAAAACCAGGTCCTGGTCGACGGCATCGAGGCGCAGATCGAACAGGTCTTCAACAACCTCGCGGCGGTGGCGAAAGCCGCCGAAGGCTCGCTGGACCATATCGTCAAGCTGAACGTCTACCTCACCGACCTGGCCCATTTCGCCAAGGTCAATGAAGCGATGACGCGCCATTTCAGCCAGCCCTATCCGGCGCGCGCCGCCGTCGGCGTCAAGGAATTGCCCAAGGGCGCCCTGGTGGAAGCCGACGCAATCCTGTGCCTGGACTGAAAGCGAAAGCCGCCTCCCGCACGAAAACAGGCAACGATAAAGACAACAACGGCAATAAAGACAGTAAAACCGGGGCCGGGAAGGGCAAGGGACGCGGCAGCGACCTGCAAAACAAACTCAAGCGCCTGGGACTATCCCGGCGTGAGGATCTGCTGCTGCACCTGCCCCTGCGCTATGAAGACGAGACCCGTCTCACCCCCATCGCCCGCCTGCCGCAGCAAGGCATGGCGCAGGTCGAAGGGAAGGTCGTCGTCGCCGAAATCCAGCCCCGTCCCCGCCGGCAACTGGTCGCCCAACTGCGCGACGCCAGCGGCGGCAGCCTGGTATTGCGCTTTCTCCACTTCTATCCGCAGCAGCGCGAGGCGCTCGTTCCCGGTCGGCGGATACGCGCCTTCGGCGAAGTGCGGCACGGGTTTTTCGGCCTGGAAATGGTGCATCCCCGCATCCGCGCCGTCGAAGCGGACATTCCCCTGCCGGAAACCCTGACCCCGATCTATCCCACCACCGCCGGGCTTGCCCAGTCGGCCTTGCAAAAACTCATCGCCCGCGCCCTCGACGGCGCGCCGCTGGCCGACACCCTGCCGGACGAATGGCGCAAACGCCTGGACCTGCCGGCATTCTGGCCCGCGCTCCTCTACCTGCACCGTCCGCCGCCGGACGCCGACCAGGCGGCCCTCGCCGACCGGCGGCACCCGGCATGGCGGCGGATCAAGCTGGACGAACTGCTCGCGCAACAGATCTCCCTCAAACTCGCCTACCGGGCGCGGCGCAGGATCGGCGCGCCGGAACTGCCCGGCACCGGCGAACTCCGGGAAGCCCTGATCGCCCGCCTGCCCTTTCCGCTCACCGCCGCGCAACGTCGCACCGCCGCCGAAATCGGCGCGGATCTTGCCGCCCCCTACCCCATGCAGCGCCTCCTGCAAGGCGACGTCGGCGCGGGCAAGACCCTCGTCGCCGCCCTGGCCGCCTGCCAGGCCATCGAATCCGGCGCGCAGGTCGCCTTCATGGCCCCCACGGAAATCCTCGCCGAACAGCACTACTTCAAATTCTCCGACTGGCTCACCCCGCTCGGCGTGCGGATCGCCTGGCTCTCCGGCAGCCAGAAAAGCAAGACCCGGCGGGAAGAACGCGCCGCCGTCCGCGCCGCGCAACTGGTCATCGGCACCCACGCGCTGATCCAGGAAGGCGTCGATTTCTCCCGCCTCGGCCTGGCGATCATCGACGAACAGCACCGCTTCGGCGTCCGCCAGCGCCTCGCCCTCAAGCGCAAGGGCGGCTCGCCGCACCAGTTGATGATGTCCGCCACCCCCATCCCACGCACCCTCGCCATGAGCTATTGCGCGGATCTCGACGTCTCCGTGCTGGACGAACTGCCGCCCGGGCGCACCCCCGTGCGCACCCGCCTCGTCCGCGAAGAACGGCGGGAAGAAATCCTCGCCTGGGTGCGCGGCAGGATCGCCGAAGGGCGGCAGGTCTATTGGGTCTGTCCGCTGATCGAAGAATCCGAGGCACTGGACCTGAAGACCGCGCTCGAAACCCATGCCTGGCTCGCCCAGGCCCTCCCGGAAAGGCGGATCGGCCTCGTGCATGGACGCCTTCCGCCGGCGGAAAAACAGGCCGTCATGGCCGCCTTCGCCACCGGGGAAATCCCCCTCCTCGTCGCCACCACCGTGATCGAAGTCGGCGTGGACGTACCCAACGCCAGCCTGATGATCGTCGAACACGCCGAACGCTTCGGCCTGGCGCAGTTGCACCAGTTGCGCGGCAGGGTCGGGCGCGGCACCCAGGCCAGCAGTTGCGTGCTCCTCTATGCCGAACCGCTTTCCCCGCTTGCCCGCGAACGCCTGAAAATCCTCTTCGAGACCGCCGACGGCTTCGAAGTCGCCCGCCGCGACCTGGAACTGCGCGGCCCCGGGGAATTCATCGGCAGCCGGCAAAGCGGTCTCCCCCTGCTGCGCTACGCCAGCCTGGAAAGCGACGCCGACCTCGTGGAACTCGTCCCCCCGCTCGCCACCGCCCTGATCGAACGATACCCCGAAGCCGCCCGGCAACACTGCGCCCGCTGGATCCAGACGATGGGAGAGGGTAAGGCGAATACGGCGGATGAGACAGGCGAGGCAGGTGAAACGGACGGAATGGACGCGGCGGATGCCGCCGCGCTTTCGCTGGACATTTGACCCGCTTCGCGGCTCGCATGCCCAGGGTGCAGCGAGGCGTAGGTTGGATGAGCCGAAGGCGTAATCCGACACTCGTTCATCACCGGCGCTTGCGCCGCTGTTCTTTGATTTGCGATGCTGCGCATCGGTGTGGTTGGAATGTCGGATTGCGCCTTCGGCTTATCCAACCTACAAAACCAACGTCATGTCCACCTGCTTGATAATTCCTCTTGCACCCCCGCGGGCGCTCACCTAACATTACGCCTTCCAGAACGGAACGCGCCGCAAGCGATGCGGCGCTTTCATGGCAAGTTTTCATCACAGTTGCATCCACAAGGGGAAACCAATGAGCGAGTCCACGACAAAGGCGATCGACGAGAAATTTTGCAGCGAGTGCGGCGCCATCATAAAAGCCAAGGCGGAAATATGCCCAAAGTGCGGCGTTCGCCAAATGGCAAAGCCG
>JAITDH010000203.1 GCA_031282665.1 Zoogloeaceae bacterium
GC
Organism: Zoogloeaceae bacterium; assembly: GCA_031282665.1. The sequence goes on from JAITDH010000203.1 coordinate 3, forward strand.
TGACCTTTGGGATAGCTTGAGCGAGGAAGATACCCCGTTACCGATGCCACAGTTTCAGGAACTTCAGCGCCGCATGGTGTCGTTCGATCATGCTCGTGCCCATGCCATGAGTTGGGAGCATCTAAAGGCGGAGTTGATTGAGCGCGCCCCATGACAAAAAAACTTGTTTTCATGCCAGTACAAACTCAGGACTTGAATTCGTAAAAATCCGCCCTGGAAATCGAAGAATATTTCAGGACGGATTATTCGGATTGCTTATTGTACAGTTGCACAGGACACATTTGGCTCGCTTGATTGTCAACAGACTCTATTGTACGGTTAGACGGGACAATGATGGGACAAAGGATTTTCGGCGGGGAATTGCGAAAAAATTTGCCTTGATTTAACGTGACTGACTACTATTCCAATGCACCAATCACGGGTTCCTTCTTTATCAGGAAGAAATTTTCTGGAAACAGGCTTTTGAGTTCGGCACGGCGCTTCGAGAAACGCGGGAAATCATCCAACACGTCCTGGATGTTCTCCGTAACCCGCACCAGCCAAGCATTTCCGATCTTCTCGATGGGGAAACCCGCCGCCGCAATCCGCTCGGCATCCACCTTTTCGGCGAATTCGTCGCCATAGACCATCGCCCAAGCCGCATTTGGAACATCTGGCTTTAAGGCTGCATTAAATGAACCGATCTGAAAGCTATCCGATCCTGCCACCTTAAACTCAAGTTCAGGTTCACTGAAAATATGAAGCATACCGAGCTGCGGCGGAAAAATTCCACACCAAGTCTTGAACAACGAATACCAGTCTACCTTCTCACTACATGCGGAGTGAAAATTAATACGGCCCGGAACAGTCTTCAAATAGATGTTCTTCATTGTATGAACGACATAACCCTTGCATTTAAGGGCTTTTTTTCGCCGCCACGCAAAATCGCAGGCAAATTCTCGCGGTGTACTGTTCCCACTACGGATAATCCCCTTCACCGCCCAGATGTCCTTACACGCGGCCTTTCCCATGAAAGGGTCCTTGAATTTGTCCGGGTTGTAGTAGGAGACCTGTTCCGGTATGAGCAGGCCATCACCCATTTCCAGGGAATCAACAAGCCGCTCACCGACCTCCCAGTCAGTTGTATTCGACTTTGTCTTAACAGTGATTTGCACGTATTTTTTCATGATTCAAAACTCCGTCAAAATACCCGTGGCGGGATCATATCTGTAGATGCTGCCACCAATTTCTTCTATCGCTTCCAGAAGCGGCCCGGAAATATACTGCGTCTTGGGACTCACCACAAGGTTGAAAGGCTGCCCCAATTCACCAGCGCGCTGAATCTGTGCCCGAAGCTGATCGGACATGGAAAGCTTCTCGACATTCTTGACCTCCAGCATTCCGCCGACGTTCCGTCCCCACATATCAACTCCGTGTTCTTTACGCCGCCCACATGTTCAAGCGCTTCAATTACCTGGCGTTCAAACAAAGTACCGTTTTGACGGTTGATGATTTGCGGAATCTGGCTTGCCGCGCGGGCTTGTGCAATATCATCTGCATGCTCCGACCAAACCTTTGCGACATCGCCCAAGGTGTCGTCCAGGATGTCATCCATCTTCTTGGAAAACGCCTTGGCGGTGGCCTCCGTAATATGCGTGGCGGCCTTGGCAGTTCCGGCCGCTCCGCCGACGGAGGCAGCGATGCGCACAGCCAACATCGATTTCTGGGCGATGGAGATATCGAAGCCGTAGATCTTGTTGAGCCTAGCCGAGATGTCGTCATTCAGGGCGACAGCAGTACCTTCGCCAATGGCGTGGCCGTTTTCGATGAAACTATTGGCGATGCTTTGCGGCAGACCTTCATAGACTTTCAGATATTGACGAATGATTGAAATGCTAGAGCGATAACGCTCTAGCTCCCTTTGAAGATCATTCCATAGTTTTCATTTTGGTTTAATTTAATCGCATCCGGATTCCAGTTTTCCCTGGCCCATGTCCAGATTTCCCGGACGCTGGCGCGGGCGAGGTCGGCTGGCGGAGACTGGCCGAGAAAGGCCAGGGCGGTCGTGAGATTGGCGGAGGCTCGCGCCGCCTCCAGCGGCGCGGCGCGGGTCTGTTTGGAGAGTTTTTCCCCCGCCCGGTTGGTGACGAGAGGCAGATGCGCATAGGCGGGCGTGGCATGGCCGAGGGCGCCTTGCAGGCAGATCTGGCGGGGGGTGGAAGCGAGCAGGTCGGCGCCGCGCACGATGTGGGTGATGCCCTGCCAGGCATCGTCCACGACGACGGTCAACTGATAGGCGAAAATACCGTCGGCGCGCAGGAGAACGAAATCGCCCACGTCGCGCGCGAGATCCTGGCGGATTTCGCCCTGGATGGCGTCGAGGAAGCGGACTTCCGCGCTGCCCTCGCCATCTTCGCTATTTTCGACACGCAGCCGCCAGGCGCGGGGCGCGCGTCCCGGCGGCAGGCCGGCGCGGCAGGCGCCCGGATAGACGAGGCCGCCGTCGATGGACGGGCGGGGATGAAAGGCGGCGATTTCCTTCCGGGAGCAGGCGCAGGGGTAGAGCCGCCCCGTCTTTTGCAGATGTTCCAGCGCGGCGCGGTAGGCGTCCAGGCGCTGGCTCTGCCAGAGCACGGCTTCGTCCCAGGCAAAGCCATGCGCTTCCAGCACGCGGAGAATGGCGTCCGCCGCGCCGGGCACGTTGCGCGGCGTATCCGCGTCTTCCATGCGCAAGAGCCAGACGCCGCCATGCGCGCGGGCTTCCAGGCAGGAGGCGAGGGCCGCAACGAGGGAACCCCGATGCAGGGGGCCGCTGGGTGTGGGAGCGAAGCGGCCGCGATAGGACGCAGACATGCAGCCGTCCTCGTCCATGTGACGGTCCGTGCGGCTGCCCTACTCGCGCATTTTCCGCTTCAGGGGCGGGCGCTGTCCCACTTTTACCTTGATCTCCAGGATGTTTTTGGCGCGCCGCAGGCGGAAGAGGGTTTCTTCCCCGGGCTTGATGTCGACGATGGCATCCAGCATCTGCTGGGTGTCCTTGACGCCTTGCCCATTGACGGCGAGGAGGACGTCGCCGGGCTTGATGCCGGCGGTGTCGGCGGGGCTGCCGGGCACGACGCCGGCGATGAGCGCCCCTTCGGTGTCGGCGAGACCGAAGGATTCGGCCAGTTCCTGGGTGATTTCCTGCGCCTCGACGCCGATCCAGCCGCGGATGACGATGCCGTTCTTGATGATTTCCTCCATGATTTTCTTGGCGGAGGAAACCGGGATGGCGAAGCCGATGCCGAGCGAGCCGCCAGTGCGCGAATAGATGGCGGTATTGATGCCGATCAGGTTGCCCGCGCCATTGACCAGGGCGCCGCCGGAATTGCCGGGATTGATGGCGGCATCGGTCTGGATGAAGTTCTCGAAGGTGTTGATGCCCAGATGGGTGCGCCCCAGGGCGGAAACGATGCCCATGGTCACGGTCTGTCCGACGCCGAAGGGATTGCCGATCGCCAGCACGGCATCGCCGACGTCGACGTTTTCCATCCGCCCGAAGGTGATGACAGGCAGTTTGTCGGCATCGACCTGCAATACGGCCAGGTCGGTTTCGGGATCGGAACCGACGACCTTGGCCTTGAATTTGCGCCCGTCGGAGAGCGCGACTTCGATCTGGTCGGCCGCTTCGATGACGTGGAAATTGGTGAGGATGTAGCCGTTGGAACTGACGATCACGCCGGAACCCAGGCCGGATTCCTGGCGCGGCGTGTCGAGACCTTCCCCGAAGAAATAGCGGAAGACGGGATCATCCAGCAGGGGATGGCGTTCGGCCCGGATTTCCTGCGTGGTGAAAATATGCACCACGGCGGGAAGCGCCTTTTTCGCCGCTTCGCGAAATCCGCTCGCCGCCACGCCCGGCACATGGTCGGCGGAAGTTTCCGGGGCGGCTTCCTGCAAGGGGACGATGACTCCCTGGGGGTTGCGTCCCAGCCATTCGGGTTTCAAGGTTGCAACGACGAACAGGACGGCCAGCGCCACGGTCGTCGTTTGTGCGAAAATCAGCCATAGTTTACGCATGGGGAGTTCTCATGAATCGTGAAGAATTGGCGCTTGCCCTGGATGCCATCCTGGACAGCGCGAAATTTGAGGATTATTGCCCAAATGGACTGCAAGTGGAAGGGCGTCTTGATTTGCGGCGGGCGATCACGGGCGTCACCGCGAGCCAGGCGCTGATCGACGAGGCCATCCGGCGCGAGGCGGACACGCTCATCGTGCATCACGGCCTTTTCTGGCGGGGGGAATCGCCCTGTGTCGTCGGCTACCGGCGGCGGCGGCTGGCCGCCCTGCTCGCGCACGACATCAATCTTTTCGCCTACCATCTGCCGCTGGACGCCCATCCCGAACTGGGCAACAACGCGCAATGGGCGCGGGCGATGGGCTGGCGGACGACGGGGCGCTTCGGCCGGCAGGCGCTCGGTTTCCACGGCGAGCCGGAAGAACCCTGCACACTCGCGGAACTGGCGGCGCGGACGCGGGCGGTCCTGGGGCGCGCGCCGCTCGTCGTCGCGGCGGGCGACGAGAACCGCCCGATCCGGCGTCTGGCCTGGTGCTCGGGTGGCGCGCAGCATTATCTGGAAGAGGCGCTTTCGCTGGGGGTCGATGCCTATCTTTCCGGGGAAATTTCCGAACAGACGCCGCATCTGGCAAGGGAAAACGGCCTTGCCTACCTGGCCTGCGGCCATCACGCAAGCGAATGTTTCGGCCCGCGGGCATTGGCAGATTGGTTGCAGCGGGAAAGCGGACTGCCCTGCGAGTTCGTGGATTGTTCCAACCCCGCCTGATGTTCCACCCATTCCTCTCATTCCACTTGCCGGTGCCGCCATGCCAAGCAGACTGACCCAGCGCATTCTCGCCGATCCCCGCTACGGGCAATGGGTGCGCGCCCGCCAGATCCAGCGGCGCAAGCTGGCGTACCTGACGCTGCTCTTCCTTGCCGCGGCGCTCTTCCTGCTCGCCGACGCGCGCCCGCCGCTGGAACGCCCCTACATCGCCTTCCTGCTCGTCGCCTGGGTCATCATCTTCCTGCTGGCCATGCTGCGCGAATATGGGAAAAGGAGCGCGCGGGTATTCGACCGGCAGATCACGGAGGTCATCCGACAGGCGCGGGAAACGAGAAAAACGGAGATGGAGGGAGATGTGGATGAAAGCGCGTGAAAACCGTATCTGGCGAGGGTTGCTTTCCTTGGGGGTATGCGTGGCCTCCCCGGCCGCATTCGCGGCCGAAACACAGGCTACGCAACCGCAGCCCGGCAGCCTGGGTGTGATTGCCGCATTCGGCGTTTTCTTCTTCACCCTCCTGACGGCAAAGTGGGCGGCGGAAAAAAGCCGCGAGGACGCCGAATGCCATCCGGAACTGCGCACCATCAACGGCTTCCAGAACGGCCTGGCCATTACCGGCTGCTACCTTTCCATTGCCGCCCTGCTGGGCATTCCCGCCCTGGCGGCCGCGCATGGACAGGCGGCCATGGTCGCCATCCTCGGTTTTTTCGCCGGCTGGCCCCTGCTTTCGCTCCTGGCCGAACGCCTGCACAACATTGGCGGCTATACCTTCGCCGACCTCATCGCCTGGCGTTTCCCGGACAACAGGGTGCGGATCTTCGCCGCGCTCGCCGTCTTCGCCATCGCGATTCCCTATCTCGCCGTGCAACTCCTCGGCGCGGGACAACTGCTGCGCCTTCTGTTCGGATTCGAATACTGGCTGGCCATCGTCATCGCGGGGGCGCTGCTGCTTGCCTACTGCAACATGAGCGGCCTGAGCGCCGCCACCTGGCTGCAAATCGTCAAGGCCATCCTGCTTCTTTGCGGCATGTTTCTCTTCGTCGTCCTCGTGCTCTGGAAGCTGGGCGTCCAGGCCGACCTCTTCCATGCGCGCGTGCTGGAACTGAAGGCCATGTTGCAAACGGACGCAAGCCCCGCCAACGCCTCGCCGGCCTTCCCCATCCTGGATGATCCCCTTTCCCTCTTTTCCCTCGGCCTGACCCTGTGCCTCGGCAACCTCGGTCTGCCGCACACGCTCGCGCGCTTCTCCCAGGTTCCCGACGCCAGGGAAGCGCGCAAATCCTCCCTCTGGGCCAGCCTGTGGGTGGGATTCTTCTGCCTTGCCATGGGCATCGTCGTGTCCGGCATGGAAGCGGTCAACCAGAAAACCCGTTTTTTCGATCTCGCCCTCGTGCGCCAGGACGGCGGCAACATGGTCATCCTCTACTTCGCGCGTCTCCTGGGCAACGAAATCTTCATGGGCGCGCTTGTCGCCATTGCCCTGGTTTCGCTTGCCGCCGTCGCCGTGGGGATGGCGCGCGCCGCCGCCGCCGCGCTTTCCAACGACCTTTACGCCCTCGTCCTCTGCCGCGGCAAGGCCAGCGCCGGGAAGGAAAAAAAGCTGTTCGACCTGGCGCTTGCCCTGCTCTTCGTCGTCGCCACCCTGCTCGCCCTCACGCTCACGCGCTGCAACCTCGCGCTCGCGCTCGCCTTCGTCCTTGCCATCGCCGCCTCCAGCACCGCCCCCGTCCTCCTCCTCACCCTGTTCTGGAAGGATTGCACCAGCCGCGGCCTCGTTTGCGGCGGCATCGCCGGACTCCTGTCCGCGCTCGTTGCCGGTTTCTTTTCCCCCATGCTCTGGGTCGACCTGCTGAACCGGGAAAGCCCGCTCTTTCCCTACGCCTTCCCCACCCTCTTTTCCGCCAGCGCCGCTTTCCTGGTCGCCGGCATCGTCTCCCTGGCGGACCGCGGCAAGAACGCGCAAAAGGAACGCGCCGCCTGG
>JAITDH010000227.1 GCA_031282665.1 Zoogloeaceae bacterium
CCGAGCCGGTTGACGCAGACGATGGCCTGCGCGCGGCTGGATACGCCGAGTACCTTGAAAATGCTGGTCAGGTGGATCTTGACCGTCCCTTCGGAAAGGCCCAGCTTGTCCGCGATGTCGCGATTGGAATATCCCTTGACCACCAGCGACAGCACCTCTCCCTGCCGTTCGGTAAAGCCGCACTCCCGCGAACTGACGCCGCCGTTGAGAGCGAAGACCGGCGTTTCGTTGTCGAGTTGGGAAGCGTCCATCTTGCCTGGACGGAAAACCTCTCCGGCCAGCACGTGTTTCAGGGCGCGAATCAAATCGTCGCCGGAATAGGTCTTGGGAATGAAGCCCGTCGCGCCGTTGGCGAGCGCGCGGTTGATCGTGGGGGTATCGGAAAAGGCGGAAAGAATGACGACCCGGATTTTCGGATACTGCTGGCGCAGGAGCTTCAGGCAGGTGAACCCGTCCGTGCCGGGAAGGGCCAGATCGAGCAGGATGAGATCGAAATCCGCGTTTTCGCGCAGGATCTCCAATACCTGATCGCCGCTCTTCGCCTCCTTGATCCGGATTCCCGCTCCCAGGGCAAGCAACACCTGTCCCAGGGCTTCCCGGACCAGTGTGTGATCTTCGACAACCAATATCCTCAGCATGGCGCGCCTGCGTTGTGTATTCTATAAGCAAAGTATATAGCACAGTGGAAACTTGTGGTTACAATTGGTGAATATGGGAAGAGGGGATATGTCGCACAATGCGTTTACGGTTTCCCGCGCGGGGATACAGACCGGAACGTTTCATCATGAAAGACTCGACCTTGTTTTCCCATCGATATGTGTGTGGATATGTGCGTGGCGCCATTCTAGCGGCCTGCCTGCTGCTCAATGTCCTCGATATCGCCTTTGTCGCGCGCGCGGAAGATGCGCCGCCGGCGGAGGAAGCGCAGGAGAGGAAGAAGGAAGAACGGGACTGGGGGCAGATCCCGCCGGAAGAGCGCGAGGTGTTGCGCCGCCAGATGCGGGAAGCGTGGCAACACCTGTCGCCGGAGGAACGGGCGCACATCTGGCAGGCCTACGACGCGCACAAGAAGGAAAAGCAAGACAAGAGCGGCAAGGAAAAGGAAAAAGACGGGGAACAGGATGACGCGGCGCAGCAGTTGTACAAGGCGCACAAGGCCTACTGGTACAGCCTGTCGCCGGAAGAGCGCGAGGCGTTGCGCGGCAAGCTGCGGGAAACGCTGCGCCAGCACGGGCCGCATGGATCGGGGCAGCGCGCAACCCGGAATCAGGGAAGCAAGGCGAAGAAAGGTCCACAAGACGATTCCATCACCACGAATCCGAACGCCAACCCCGACGCAAATTCCAATCCCAATCCCAACACCAATTCCAACGCAATCTCGCCGACGCGGTAAAATCCGCGTCATGCGGATACTTGCCCTGGAAACCTCGACTGAATCTGCCTCCTGCGCCGTATGGCAGGACGGCTGCGTGCTCGCCGCCGAATGTCCGCCAGACGAGCCGCATTCCGCCACCCTGATCCCCCTTGCCGAGCGCCTGCTTGCCGAAGCGGGCGGCGGATTCGCCACGCTGGATGCCATCGCCGTCGACATGGGCCCCGGCGCCTTCACCAGCCTGCGCGTTTCCTGCGCCATCGCGCAGGGCATGGCGGTGGCGCTCGATCTGCCCATCCTGCCGGTCGGCTCGCTCGAATGCCTGGCCTGGCAGGCGGGCGGTCGGCGGGTAATCAGCCTGATCGACGCGCGCATGGGAGAAGTCTACGCCGGCACTTTCGCCCGCCGGGACGATGGCGTCACGCCGCTTGCCGAGGCGCGGCTTTGCCGGCCGGAAACGATAGCGCCGCCGGAAGGGGAGGACTGGCAGGTGGCCGGCAACGCCATCGCCGCCTACCCGCCCCTTGCGGAACGCTTTGCCGCCAGCCCCTGCGCCCTTTCCCCCATGCGTGTGCCGCACGCCCGTGGCCTGGCGGAACTTGCCGCCTTCGCCCTGCGCAGGGGCGAAGGCGTGGACCCCGCCCTCGCCCTGCCGCGCTATGTGCGCGACAAGGTGGCGCGCACCACGGCGGAGCGCCTGGGAGCCTTGGCATGACTTCAGACGTGACTTCTGGCGCGGCCTTCCCCCCCTTCCCACTTATCCTGCCGGAAACCTTCCCGCTTTCCGAAGAGGATCTCGCCTGGCTGGCGGCCCTGGAAGCGCGGACGGAACGTTTCCCCTGGAAAGAACAACATTTCGCCGACTCCCTGCGCATGGAATACGACGCCTGGGGTTTGCGCCGGGGCGCGGAACGGCTGGGCTTCGTCCTCCTCCAGCACGCGCCGGACAGCAGCCATCTCCTGAAAATCACCGTCGCCTCCGAAGCGCGGCGGCAGGGCCTCGGCGCGCGTCTCCTGCAACACGCCATGCAGCGCGCCGCGCAGGCCGGCAACGAACAGATCTTCCTCGAAGTCCGTCCCTCGAACCCCGTCGCGCTCGCCCTTTATCGCCGCTTCGGCTTCCAGGAGGTGGGGCGGCGCAGGGGCTACTATCCGGCGGATGGCGTCGGCCAGCGCGAAGACGCCCTCGTGTTGCGCGCCACCCTCTCACCCAGGACGCGCTCCCCATGAATGATCGACAACAGACTTTCCTGCGGGAAATGGGCTACACCCTCTGGCAGATGCGGCAAACCCAGCCAGCGGACGCCGCGGAAAACTTGCCGGAACCCACGGAGCATTGCGCCGCCGCGCCGTCTCCCGTTGCCGCGCCTCCGGACGTGGCGCGGGAAGCGCCACCTTCTTCGCCACCCTTGCCGCCCTCGCCTCCTTCACCTCCCACACCGTCCGCCAGCGTGCCGGACACTCCCGCGCGCAACGAACGCGCCTTCGCCATTGCGCGCATGGACTGGCAGGAACTGGGCGAAGCCATCCGGGAATGCCGCGCCTGCCCGCTATGCCAGCATCGCAAGCAGGCGGTGCCCGGCGTCGGCGACCGGGCGGCGGACTGGCTGTTCATCGGCGAAGGCCCTGGCGCGGAAGAAGACCGGCAGGGAGAACCCTTCGTCGGCCAGGCCGGCAAGCTCCTGGATGCCATGCTCGCCGCCATCGGCATGCGGCGCGGGGAAAACGTCTATATCGCCAATGCCGTCAAATGCCGCCCGGAAGGCAACCGCACCCCGCTGCCGGGAGAAATGACCGCCTGCCGTCCCTTCCTCCTGCGCCAGATCGCCCTCATCGAACCGCGGCTCATCGTCCTTCTCGGCAAGGCCGCCGTACACACCATCCTCGGCGAAGACACCGCCCTCGCCGCCCTGCGCCGCAGGACGCATCGCTTCGGCGACATCCCCGTCGTGGTGACCTATCACCCCGCCTACCTCCTGCGCAACCTCCCGGAAAAGATCAAGGCCTGGGAAGACCTCTGCCTGGCGCGCAGGACGATTCGCGGCGGGTGATTGCGAACTGAAGGGTGCAATTCAAAGTGGAGAGAAAAATCTTGCCCTGCGAAGTGCGAGTGCGCTTACCTTCAACCTCGTCATTGCGAGGCGCAGAGCGCCGTGGCAATCCAGATGGCGATTCAATTTTCTGGAACGGCAAGGCAACGGAAAGGTCGTCTGGATTGCCATGGGCTTCGCCCTCGCAATAATGAGGTTGGAGGTGAACGCACGGTTTTCCTCCACTTTAAATTGCACCCCAAACCACCCCAGACCGAAAACAGGCGACAACTGACGCAGGTATGCTAAGATTCGTCCCGGCGGGTCTCCCCGCATTGCAGGATGGTGAATCTGGTCAGGTTCGGAAGAAAGCAGCCACAGCTATCTCATGCAAGTGC
>JAITDH010000087.1 GCA_031282665.1 Zoogloeaceae bacterium
TCTGGTGGTATGTTGTGCTCTTTGACCGGCTGTGCTGCCTTTTCCGCCAGTTCGGGAGAAATTTCCAAACCATGCCGCTCTCCCCAATCGGCAAGCTGGCGAGGATATATCGTATCCCCGTAGAGCGCTATAAAGTGATCGAGTTCGGGGATTGTCAGCGGCATCGCCACGCCTGTCGGCACATTTTTCTCCCCGGCCAGCACCGCCTGATCGGCAAGCATTTGGCGCTCGTTCCAGCGAACAATGCCGCGTATCTGCGAAATTGAACCCGGCTCTCGATAAACGACAAGGTCCATCCAAGGGCTGGAAATTTGGCAACTTGGGGAAGGTCTGCCTCCAATGGATATCATCGCCGGGACGAGGTACTCGTGTCTCACGGCAAGACCCCATTCCACGAATTGAAGCAGGGAACGATTCCCAAGTTCGGCGCTGGCCATGCATTCCAGGGCGTTGTTCATGCAAACTCCCCTGCGCCCCAATTCGGCGTATTTCATGTTTTTGTCGCTGGTTATGCAGAGCTTGTCCCTGGTCAGCCGGGAATTGATGTGTTCCGTAACCGCCGTCACGAAAGCGCGAAAATGTGGGAGGTGATCGGGTATCTCGTCGGCGGAGAGAATGATTCTGGTGCCGCCGTTTGGTGGTGTGTTCTCCATGATCTGGATCGGCACCGCGTCGGCGCACGGCGCTGACACAAACTCGCTCTAGTCCTCATCGCGCGGCCCGCTATTACATTTCGAAGCAATAGACATGAAGTACGCATCGTACTCCTCTCTCGATGTTTGTATCAAAATATTTTCATATGCTGAAAGAAAATCTGGAAAACAGTGTTCCGCGTCGTCCCCGGCGATTCGGATATCGTCACGCATAGCGTTCGTGCGCGGCATCGTCGAGGCTGATTTCTGCCCAAGGGCCGCGCGACCACATTTATAAATCAATGACTTACGTTTTCTACTATTCATTTTGCCTCATCTCCGTCTTCCTCCTCCGCCTCTTCCATGAAACGCTCGAACAGTTCCGTCAGCCGTTCGCTCATCCGTTCCCCCGTCGCCTTGTCCAGCAGCGCGGAAAAGCGGAGTTCACACGCCCGTTCCGGCGTCTCCCAGACATCCAGGCGGCCAATCTTCTCGCCCCGCACGCGAATCTCCAGCGCCTGTGTCCGCCACGGACGCGGTTTCGTGCCCAGGTTCCTTTCCTCGGCGCGGATCAGGCGCTCCACTTCGCGCAAGGACAGGTCTTCCGCAAAGGCGCGTTCCAGGAGCGTCAGCGCCTTTTCTTCCCCGATGACCTTGACCGCCTTCTGCAAGAGATCCGCCAGCCGCGCCGAAAACTTCTCCGGCTGCGTCTTGCCCAGTTCGAGCACCCGTTCCGGCAAATCGAAGAACGCTTTCAGGCGGCTCACATTCCGCTTCGTTCCATGACCCAGCGCCTTGGCAATCGCCTCTACCGTATGCCCCGCTTGCCGCAGTTTCTCCGCCAGGATCGCATGATCCAGTTCCGTCTCCCGGTGCGTGTCATTGTGCAGATGGCCTGGCGCCGTATCCGCATTGATGCTTGCAGGTATTTGCGATGCTGCGCATCGTGGGGGTACGAAATGTCGGATTGCGCCTGCGGCTTATCCAACCTACGAAACCGACGCCAACCTACGAAAACCGACGCCATATCCCCCGCCTGATCCCTGATCCCCGATCCCTGCTAGAATGCGCCATCATTTAATCATGCCCATGGTTGGCGGATGGCATAGATGGAATACGAGACGATTGCCGCGGTGGATCTGGGGTCCAACAGTTTTCGCCTGCAAGTCGGGCGGGTGGTGGAAGGGCAGATTTATCCGCTGGACTCCCTGAAGGAAACCGTGCGCCTGGCAAGCGGGCTGACGGCGGAAAAATTGCTCGATCGCGCGGCGATGCAGCGGGGATGGGCGGTGCTGGGCCGCTTCGGCGAACGTCTGCGCAGCGTGAAAAGCGACGCGGTGCGGGCGGTGGCGACGAATACCCTCCGGGTGGCGCGCAACGCGGGCTGGTTTCTTGCGGAGGGAGAAGCGATCCTCGGCGTTCCGATCGAGGTGATCGCCGGACGCGAGGAGGCGCGGCTGATCTATATCGGCGCGATCCATTCCCTGCCGCCCGCGTCGCACAAGCGGCTGGTCATGGACATCGGCGGCGGTTCGACGGAATTCATCATCGGCAAGAAAGAGGAGCCGATCCTGATGTATTCGCTCTACATGGGTTGCGTGAGCCACACCCTGCGCTATTTTCCCGACGGCCGGGTGGACAAGAAGCGCCTGCGCGAGGCGCGGGCGGCAGCGGCCACGGAACTGGAACTGATCCGCCATGCCTACGTGCAGCAGGGCTGGAAGGAAAGCGTGGGTTCCTCGGGCACGGCGCGGGCGATTGCCGACCTGCTGGAACTCAACCGGCTCAATCCCGGCAACGTCGCCGGGATCACCCGCGAAGGGCTGGAAAAGCTGGCCTCCATGCTGTGCAAGGCGGGTTCCCTCGACGCCTTCAAGGCCGCGGGGATAGCCGCCGACCGCCTGCCGGTGCTGCCGGGCGGACTGGCGATCATGATGGCGGTCTTCGAGGCTTTCGATCTCTCCTGGATGAACTACGCGGACGGCGCCCTGCGCCTGGGGGTGCTGTACGATCTCCTCGGCCGCTTCCAGCATCACGACCAGCGCGCGGCGACGGTGAAGCAGTTCGCCCGCCGCCACCAGGTGGAAAGAAAACAGGCGATCCGGGTGCGCGAAACGGCGCTGGCCATCCGGGAACGCATGTTCGGGCCGGCCGATGTCGAAACGGACGAAGACGCCCTCTTCCTCTCCTGGGCGGCCACCCTGCACGAAATCGGCATCTCCGTGGCATACAACGGCTATCACAAGCATGGCGCGTACATCCTGACCTACGCCGACATGCCAGGCTTTTCCAACAAGGACAGGACGCGCCTGGCAACCCTGGTGCTCGGGCATCGCGGCAAGCTGGACAAGCTCGTTTCCCTGCCGCACGAGGATGTGAACTGGCGTCTGCTCTTCTGCCTGCGGCTCTCGGTGCTGCTGCATCGCGGGCGGGACGACCGGGACATGCCGGTCTACGGCATCCGCACCTCCACCGGGGGCTTCACCCTGGAAATCCCGGCCCGCTGGCTGGACGCGAATCCCTGGACCTCGGCGGCGCTGGCGGAAGAAGCGCAGATCTGGCAACAGGCGGGTTTCGCTTTCCGCATCAAATCCGTCGCATCGGGGAAAGGACGCGAGAACAATGCCGACAAGAACCGCTGACCCTTCCCCGAACATGACGAAACCATGAATACGCCGAGCCTGGAAATCGACGACGGCATCGCCGTCCTGCGCGGCGAATGGACCCTGTCCGCACTATCCGCCCTGGGCGCGCTGGCGCGCGGCCGCGCTGACCTGCTCGCCGCGCTCGACAGGGCCGGCAAGGAAGCCTCCGGCTGGAACCTGGACGGCGTAACCCGGCTGGACAGCGCGGCGGCGCTGCTCCTCTGGCGGCACTGGCACGAACGTTTCCCGGCCGGTCTTTCCCTGCCGGAAAGCCTGCGTCCGACCCTGGAGCGCGTCGTCGACCTCTCCGCCGCCGGCAAGGAAGACAGCGCCGCCGCCCCGCCGTGCTTCACCCTCGTGGAACGGATCGGGCTGCGAACGCTCGCCGTCATCCGGCCCCTGCTCCATTTTCTCGCCGGACTCGTCGAACTCTTCGGCGCCCTGGTGCTGGCGCTGCTCTTTCTCTGCCGCGTTCCCCGCGCCATCCCGTGGAAAGAAATCTCCGCCAACATCTACAAGGCGGGCTTCGAAGCCCTGCCGGTCTCGGCCCTCGTCGGCTTCCTGATCGGCATGACGATCAGCTATCTCTCCGCCCTCCAGTTGAAAACCTACGGCGCGGACATCTTCATCGTCAACCTGCTGGGCATCGGCATCATCCGGGAACTCGGGCCGGTCCTGGCGGCGATCCTGGTCGCCGGGCGCTCCGGCTCGGCGATGACGGCGCAGATCGGTGTCATGCGCGTCACGGAAGAAATCGACGCCCTCGCCACGCTCGGCATCTCCAGCACCCTGCGCGTCGTTTTCCCCAAGGTGGCCGCCCTCTTCTTCGTCATGCCGCTCCTCGTCCTCTGGGTCTGCGTCGCCGCCCTCATGGGCGGGGCGCTCGCCGCCTATTGGGAACTGGATCTTCCCCTGCGTTATTTCCTCCACCGCCTGCCGGAAGCCGTGCCGGTCGCCAATCTCTGGATCAGCCTCTGCAAGGGCGCCACCTTCGGTTTCCTGATCGCCCTCCTCGCCTGCCAGTTCGGCCTGCACGTGCGCCCGAACACGGAAAGCCTCTCACGCCGCACGACCGCCTCCGTCGTCACCGCGATCACCCTCGTCATCCTCGTCGACGCCATCTTCGCCATTCTCACCCGCCACCTGGGAATGCCGTGAGAACGTGAGAACAATATGAGAACGACATGACACAGGAACGGCAAGCCATCATCGAAATGCGCGGCATCTGGAGCCAATACCGCGACACGGTGATCCACAAGAACCTGGATTTCCAGGTCTGGCCGGGGGAAGTCATCGCCCTGGTCGGCGGCTCCGGCAGCGGCAAGACGACGCTGTTGCGGGAAATCCTTGGCCTCCTGCGTCCCCGGCAAGGCAGCGTCCATCTCTTCGGGCACGACCTGCATTCCTCCGACCTCTTCACCCAGCGCGCCATCCGCCGCCGCCTAGGCATGCTCTTCCAGAACGGGGCGCTCTTTTCCGCCTTTTCCGTCTTCGACAACATCGCCTTTCCCCTGCGCGAACTCGGTTTCCTCGATGAAAAATGGATAGCCGGCATCGTGCATCTGAAACTTGCCATGGTCGGCCTGGAAGACCGGCACGCGCCCCTGATGCCCGCCGAGCTTTCCGGCGGCATGGTGAAGCGGGTAGCGCTCGCGCGCGCCCTTTCCATCGAACCGGAACTCCTTCTCCTCGACGAACCGACGGCGGGCCTCGACCCCGCCCGCAGCCAGAGTTTCGTCCGCCTGATCCGCGAATTGCAGGAAGCGCTCCAACTGACCGTCGTGCTCGTCACGCACGATTTCGACACCATCCGCGGCCTCGGCAGCGACGTCGCCGTCCTCGCCGAACAGCGCATCCTCGC
>JAITDH010000144.1 GCA_031282665.1 Zoogloeaceae bacterium
GATTTTTCAGACCACTTCTTTTCAAACCATTCCTCAAAATTATTTCGAGCGCGTATTTGCGAACAGTCCAAAAGCGGAGGGTCTTCGCTGCTCCCGGCGACGATCCCTTTTTCCAGCAAGGCTTTCATTGCTTCGAATTCAGGAACGGGATAGCGAACGATGGGCGGGAGTTTGTCTGGAGTATATTCAAAACCTCCACGCTCCAGATCGTCCTGCTTGCCCGAAAGCAGGGTTCGCTCGAAATACTCTCCCACATTGATTAACGCGCGCATGGAAGGCGAAATCCAGAAGGCGCGGGGCGGGGAATATTGGGGATTGAATTTCAGTGTGTTTGCCAGTGATTCCCGATTGTATAGAGGGTTGTTACCCTTCGTCGCCTCCTCCAGCGTCAGCGGCCTTTTCCCCACTAACCGGCAGGTCACGAAGCCATGCTTTTTGGCTTCCGCCGTACCCCATTCAATTTCACACATCCCGCCTTCCCGCGCTTCGGCTTCCACCTTCGTATTGGTTGTCACATGGTTGATCACCGTGCCTTGGGCGTCCGCGCTTTCCCGGACATTGACCCAGGAACCCCACACCCACATCTCCTCCGCCTGAACGGCAGGGCAGAAAAGAAGCGGCATGGATAACAAGGCAACTTTCAGGGAAAAGGCATTTTTTCGCATGATGTGTTCCTGTCCAGAGGAGCAAAGTGAAGGAAACTAAAGGAAACGACAACTGGGCGTGGCGTCGGTTTCGTAGGTTGGATGGAGCCGCAGGCGTAATCCGACATTTCAACCTATACGATGCGCAGCATCGCAAATCAAAGAACAGCGGCGCAAGCGCCGGTGATGGACGAATGTCGGATTGCGCTTCGCTTATCCAACCTACACACCAATATCATTTTTTCTTCCTGGCGGTGGAACGGGAGCGGGTTCTGGCCGGCTTCGGTTTGGCGGGCGGTTCGGGTGATTCGGCGGCTTTGTCGGCGGCAGGCTCGCCAGGCCCGCTCTCTGGTGACGAGGGCGGTTGAGGAAGTGGAAGTTGCCGGGGCTGGTCGAAGAGGGCTTCTTCCAGGCGGTTGCAGACGGTTTCCAGCACCTTGACGCGGGCGAAATATTTGTCGTTGGCTTCGACCAGCGTCCACGGCGCGGCGCCGGTGCTGGTGCGCTCGACCATGTCGCAGATGGCCTGGTGGTAGTCGTCCCATCGGTCGCGGTTGCGCCAGTCTTCTTCCGTGATCTTGTAGCGCTTGAAGGAGATGTTTTCCCTTTCCTCGAAGCGGCGCAATTGCTCTTCCTTGCTGATTTGCAGCCAGAATTTGACGATGACCGCGCCGTCGGCGACCAGTTCATGCTCGAAATCGTTGATCTCGGCATAGGCGCGCAGCCAGTCGGCTTCGCTGCAAAAGCCTTCCACCCGCTCGACCAGCACCCGGCCGTACCAGGTGCGGTCGAAGATCGTCGTGCGGCCGTTCCTCGGGATGTAGCGCCAGAAGCGCCAGAGATAGGGCTGCACCCGCTCTTCCTCGGTCGGCGCGGCAATCGGCACGATCTGGTATTGGCGGGCGTCGAGCGCCGCCACCAGCCGCCGGATGCTGCCGCCCTTGCCGGCGGCGTCCGCGCCTTCGAAGGCGAGGATGAGGGAATGCTTTTTGAATTCCGGCGAGCGCACCAGTTCGGAAAGCCGCCCCTGCGCCTTCGCCAGGCGTATTTCGTATTCCGGCTTGGGCAGCGTCTGCGTGAGATCGAGCGCGGTGAGCACGTCCAGGGTGTCGATGGGATGCATGATCGGCGGGGCGACCGGGTAATGCTGTTCGCGCGGATCGGCGAGCCGCCGCTGGAGGGAGGAGAGCACCATCTTGCCGACGGTGAGGGAGCGATACCGGTCGTCCGTGCCTTCGACCACGATCCACGGCGCCCAGGGCGTATTGGTCATGCGCAGGAGGTGCGAGGCGACTTCCTGCAACTGGTCGTAGGTCTTCAGGCGCTCCCAGCTTTCCTTCGTCACCCGCCAAGCCGAGCGCGGGTCCTTTTCCAGGGCTTTCAGGCGTTTTTTCTGTCCTTCGCGGGAAAGGTGGAACCAGAATTTCAGGATCAGCGCCCCTTCGTTGACCAGCATGGCTTCGAAGCGGTTGAATTGGTCGATGCGCTGGTCGAACATGGCCTGGTCGATGTCGCCGCTGATGCGCCGCGCGATCGGCAGCGAATACCAGGAACCGGCGAAGATGCTCATTTGCCCCCTGGGCGGCAAGGCGCGCCAGTAGCGCCACATGAAGGGCCGCTCGGATTCTTCGTCACTGGGATCGGAAAAGGCTTGCGTGGAGATGTAGCGCGGATCGAGCCATTCGTAGAGGTCGTGGATGGTCTCGCTTTTCCCCGCGCCGTCGACGCCGCTGATCAGGATGATGACCGGGATCTTGCCCTTTTCCCGCAATTCGAACTGCGCTTCCAGCAGGGCTTCGCGCAGGAGGGAGACCTCCGCCTTGAAGGTTTTCTTGTCGATGGTGTGACCGAGTTCCGCCGATTCAAACATGATGTGCTCCGGGAGGCGTTGAAGATTGAAATTGTTGAAGTGTACCGCGCCGAGGTGAATTGACCAATGATTCGTTCATAAACGGGCGTGGGGTTGTAGGTTGGATGAGCCGCAGGCGTAATCCGACATTCGTTCATTATCGGCGCGAAGCGCCGCCATATTTGCGGTGCTTCGCATCGTGGGAGTCGAATGTCGGATTACGCTTCGCTCATCCAACCTACGGCGGGTCATCTGAAAATCATAGATCGCCCCAATGGCTTTGCAGGATGGACAGGGCGGCGATTCCGGCGGTTTCGGTGCGCAGGATTCGGGGTCCCAGGCGGATGGGCTGGAAGCCGGCTTTTTGCGCGCTGTCGATTTCCGCCGGGTCCAGGCCGCCTTCCGCGCCGACCAGGAGGGTGACCGGCTCCCCGGCGGCGGGTTTTTCCAGTTCGGCGAAGCGCCGGGAGGCTTCCGGCGCGAGGATGAGTTTCAGGCCCGGCAGGTTTCGTCCCTCGTCATGCAGCCATGCTTCCAGGGAAGCGAGGCGGCCGATTGCCGGCAGGCGGTTGCGTCCGCATTGTTCGCAGGCGGCGATGGCGACGCCGTGCCAATGCGCTTCCCGTTTGCGCGCCCTGTCGTCCGCCAGGCGGATGACGCTGCGCCGCCCGGTGAGCGGCAGGAAAGCGGCGACGCCCAGTTCCACGGCTTTTTGCAGGGTGTAGTCCATTTTTTCCCCGGCCTGCAAGGCTTGCGCCAGGGTGACGGCAAGCGGGGATTCGCGTTCGATGGCGCGCCGCGCGCCCACATGCGCCACGACCTTGCCGCGTTCGATCTGTTGAATCCGGGCCGGGTATTCGCCGCCCGTTCCGTCGAAGAGGATCATTTCGCCGCCCGGCGGCAGGCGCAGCACCTGCGCGGCATGGCGGGCCACGTTGTCCGGCAGGACGAGGAGTTGCTCCGGAAGGTCGGCCAGCGGGGGAGGGCAGAAAAAACGGGGGATGCGGGAGGACATGTGGGAGGATTGTGGGAAACACGCGAAAACGTCATTCCCCGGCTTTTTCGCTTGCCTTGCCGGCCCGGGCGGCGCGGGCCGTCTTGGGATCGGCGATGAGGGGACGGTAGATTTCCACGCGGTCCCGGTCGCGCAGGGGCGTGTCCGTCTTCGCCAGCTTGGAGAAGATGCCGAATTTGCCGCTGGCGAGGTCGATCCGCGGATATTTCCCGGCGAGGCCGGAGGCTTCCACGGCGTCGCCCAGGGTGCTGCCGGCGGGCAGGTCGAGGGGGACGATTTCCTGCTTGTCCGGCAGGGCATAGACGACTTCGACGTGGATGGCTTCGCTCATGGGGTGGCTCCGTGGATCTGTTCCGCCCTTTTGACGAAGGCGTCGACAAAGGTATTGGCGATGTGGCTGAAGACCGGGCCGATCACCTTTTCCAAGAGGCGGCTGGAGAATTCGTAGGTAAGGCGGAATTCGATCTTGCAGGCGTCTTCGCGCAGGGACTTGAAATGCCAACTGCCTTCGAGTTTCCTGAAAGGGCCGTCGAGCAGGCGAATATGCATGAGGCGGGGAAATTCCTTTTCGTTTTCGGTCGTGAAGTGCGCCTTGACGCCGTGGTAGCGGATATGCAGGGTGCCGACCGTCTTTTCCGCGTCGCGGTAGCGGCATTCGCTCTGGCTGCACCAGGGAAGGAACTGCGGGTAATCCTCGCAACGATCCACCAGATCGAACATTTGCCGATCCGAAAAAGCGATCAGCACCGATTTCTCGACCGTAGCCATAACTCTCCGATAAGCCCCGATTCTTGCTAGAATCCGCCGATTCTATAGGAATTGTGTCGCATCATGAGCATTGCGGAAAACAAAAAGGCCTTCCACGATTATTTCATCGAGGAAAGATATGAAGCCGGTCTGGCGCTGGAAGGCTGGGAGGTCAAGTCCATCCGCGCGGGACGGGTGCAGATCAGGGAAGCCTATGTGCTGGTCAAGCGGGGGGAAATCTGGATGCTGGGGATGCACGTCACGCCGCTGCTCACCGCTTCCACGCATATCCATCCCGACCCGACGCGGACGAGGAAACTGCTGTTGCGCGAAAGCGAAATCACGAAACTGATCGGCAAGGTGGAACGCGCCGGCTATGCCCTCGTGCCGCTCAACCTGCACTACACGCGCGGACGGATCAAGGCGGAAATCGGCCTGGCGAAGGGCAAGAAGCTGTACGACAAGCGCGAGGCGGAAAAGGAAAAGGACTGGACGCGGGAAAAGCAGCGCCTGATGCGCGAAAAAGCGCGCGGCTCGTGAAATCCATCGCCATGCATGACATCAGCGTAGAATCCCTGTTGTACGGCCTCGGCATCGCGGCCTCGGTCGTCTGTGGCGCGACCGGGGTGCTGGAAGTCGGCCGCAAGCAGATTGATCTCTTCGGGGCGATCACCGCCGGGATCGCCGCCTCCCTGGGCGGCGGGACGGTGCGCGACCTGCTCCTCGACCGGCCGGTATTCTGGATCGCCGACGAAACCTATCTGATCGCGACGATTCTCGCCGCCGTCGCCACTTTCTTCATCGTCCGGCGGCACGCCCTGCCGGCCCGCTTCTTTCTCCTGCCCGACGCGATGGGGCTGGCGCTCTTTACCGTCGTGGGCACCCAGATCGGATTGCAATTCGGCGCCTCCTGGCT
>JAITDH010000147.1 GCA_031282665.1 Zoogloeaceae bacterium
CCCTCGGCTCGACTTCGGCAAGACGAAAGATCAACAGCCACGCGGCATTGGTCAAGACGAGCAGGAATGCCGCCCAGAGAAAGATGTGGGCAAACAGGGAACGGGGCTTGGGCATGGGAAGGTGCCGGGAGAAAATCGATGCGGAGGAAAGGGAGAAATATACGTGAAAAAGCGGCTATAGGCGTCGGTTTTGTGTTTTGTAGGTTGGATAAGCCGAAGGCGTAATCCGACATTCGTATCCCCACGATGCGCAGCATCGCAAATCAAAGAACAGCGGCGCAAGCGCCGGTGATGAACGATTGTCGGATTACGCCTGCGGCTTATCCAACCTACGAAACACCAGATACGAAACACCTGATACGAAACTCAAAAGCTTTTTCCAAAAGCGAAGAACGGTTCATTTTCTCCACTTTTGATTACATATACCTGCGTTTTCCCCGCTTTTCCCCACTTTTCCCATTTTTTCGCCATCTTCCATGCTGGACAAAGGGCTGCCAATTGCGGCAAACTGTCATCAATTTGGTGACAGGCTTTTCTCGATGAAAAAGCAAAAAAACACCCGAACTTCCGCGCCGGCCGGCGCGCCGCGCCTGTTGGTGCTGCATGGCCCGAATCTCAATCTTCTTGGCGCGCGCGAGCCGCAGCACTATGGCGCGGTGACGCTGGAGGAGATCAATCTGGCGCTGGCGCGGCGCGCCGAGGCGGCGGGGGTGGAGCTGGAATGCTTCCAGACGAATCATGAAGGCGCGCTGATCGAACGCATACATGCCGCCAAAATGCAGGAAGTGCGCTACATCATCATCAATCCGGCGGCGTGGACCCATACCAGCGTCGCCTTGCGCGATGCCCTGGCCGCCGTTGCCATTCCCTTCATCGAGGTGCATCTTTCCAATGTGCATGGCCGTGAACCTTTCCGGCATCACTCCTTCTTTTCCGATCTGGCCCAGGGCGTCATCACCGGCCTGGGCCATCAGGGCTATCTGCTCGCGCTTGAATACCTTCTCAACCAACTCAACTCGGATTGAGGGCCGCCGCCGCCACAAGCAGCGACAGCCCCGGATACGGACTCTTCAAAGGAGAGACTTTCATGGATTTGCGTAAGCTCAAAAAACTCATCGACCTGGTGCAGGAATCCGGGATTTCCGAACTGGAGGTTACCGAGGGCGAGGAAAAGGTGCGCATCGCCAAGTTCGCCCCGGTGGGCGCGGCGGCGATCGCCTATTCTCCCGCCCCGGTCGTGCCGGGCCTTGCCGCGCCGCCATCCGGCGCGAGCGCCGTCGATCTGGACGAGGAAGACGAGGCGATCGAAGGGCATGAGGTGAAATCGCCGATGGTGGGGACCTTCTATCGCTCGCCTTCTCCCGGCGCGGCCGCTTTCGTCGAGGTGGGACAGGCGGTCAAGCAGGGGGATACCCTGTGCATCATCGAGGCGATGAAGCTTCTGAACGAGATCGAGGCGGACGCTTCCGGGGTAATCAAGGCGATCCTGGCGGAAAACGGCCAGCCGGTGGAATTCGGCGAACCTCTGTTCATCATCGGCTAAGATGTAATGATCGTGCCGGTAAAAACCCTCTTCTTTTGTTCAAGGCGGCTGCAAAATGTTTGAAAAGATCCTCATCGCCAACCGGGGGGAAATCGCCCTCCGGGTGCAACGCGCCTGCCGGGAAATGGGCATCAAGACCGTTGTCGTGCATTCCGAGGCCGATCGCGACGCGAAATACGTGAAACTTGCCGACGAGTCCGTTTGCATCGGCCCCGCGCCTTCGGCGCAAAGTTATCTCAATATTCCCGCCATCATCTCGGCGGCGGAGGTCACCGACGCCCAGGCCATCCATCCGGGTTACGGCTTCCTGTCCGAGAACGCCGATTTCGCCGAGCGGGTGGAATCTTCCGGCTTCGTCTTCATCGGCCCGACGGCGGAAACGATCCGCCTGATGGGCGACAAGGTGTCGGCGAAGGACGCCATGAAGGAGGCGGGGGTTCCCTGCGTGCCCGGTTCCGACGGGGCGCTGGGCGACGATCCGAAGGAAATCAGCCGCATCGCCCGCGCCGTCGGCTACCCGGTCATCATCAAGGCGGCGGGCGGCGGCGGTGGGCGCGGGATGCGCGTCGTGCATACGGAAGCCGCCCTGCTGAATGCCGTCAACATGACGCGGACGGAGGCGCAGAGCGCTTTCGGCAATCCGGTGGTCTATATGGAAAAGTACCTGGAAAATCCGCGCCATGTGGAAATCCAGGTGCTGGCCGACCAGTACGGGAACGCGGTGCATCTGGGGGAACGCGATTGTTCCATGCAGCGCCGCCACCAGAAGATCATCGAGGAAGCGCCCGCGCCCCTCATCCCTTCCCGCCTGATCGCGCGCATCGGCGAGCGTTGCGCCGAATCCTGCCGCAAGATCGGCTATCGCGGCGCGGGCACCTTCGAATTCCTGTACGAAAACGGCGAGTTTTATTTCATCGAAATGAATACCCGCGTGCAGGTCGAGCATCCGATCACGGAGATGATTACCGGCATCGACATCGTGCAGGCGCAGATCCGCGTCGCCGCAGGGGAAAAGCTGGGCCTCCGGCAGCGGGATATCCAGTTTCGCGGACATGCGATCGAATGCCGGATAAACGCCGAAGATCCCTTCACGTTCGTGCCATTTCCCGGCAAGATCAGTGTATATCACCCGCCGGGCGGGCCGGGCATCCGGGTCGATTCGCATATCTACCAGGGGTATACCGTCCCGCCCTATTACGATTCCATGGTCGCCAAGGTCATCGCCTATGGCGATACCCGCGAACAGGCCATCCGCCGGATGCGCATCGCCCTGTCCGAGATGGGCGTCGAAGGCATCAAGACCAATATCGCGCTGCACCAGGAATTGATGCTCGACGCCCGCTTCGTGAAGGGCGGCACGAGCATCCACTATCTGGAACAGCGCCTGGCCGACCGGGGCGAAGTGAAGCAGTAGGCATCCGTGGCCTGGATCAATCTCTCCTTCCTTGCCGACGCGCGCCTGGCCGAGCCGTGGTGCGACGCCCTGCTGGAGGCGGGCGCCGCCTCGGCGAGCATCGAGGACGCCGACGCGGGGACGCCGGAGGAAAAGCCCCAGTTCGGCGAGCCGGGCATGGATTCCGCCATCGTCTGGGAACATGCGCGCATCGTCGCCCTTTTTGCGGAAAACGTGGCATGCGCGGCAAGTCTCGCGCAGGCCGCCGCCGCCCTTGGTCAGGAAATCCCCGCCCACACCTTGGCGCGGCTGGAAGAAGAAAACTGGGTGCAACTGACCCAGGCGCAATTCGAGCCGATCCGGATATCTTCCCGCCTGTGGATCGTCCCTTCCTGGCATGCCAGCCCCGATCCGGCGGCCATCAATCTCATCCTCGATCCCGGCATGGCCTTCGGCACCGGCTCGCATCCCACCACCCGCCTTTGCCTGGAATGGCTGGAGCGCGAGGTGAGACCGGGCATGCGCCTGCTCGACTACGGCTGCGGTTCCGGCATCCTCGCCATTGCCGCCGCCCGGCTGGGCGCTTCCCTCGTCGCCGGGCTGGACATCGATCCGCAGGCCGTCATCGCCGCCCGCGCCAACGCCGAGCGCAACGGCGTCGAGGCCCGTTTCATGGACGCGGCGGAGGTGGTGGATGTGACGGATGTGGCGAACAATATCGGCGGCGGCGCTTACGATCTCGTCGTCGCCAACATCCTCGCCAATCCCCTGCGCCTCCTCGCGCCGGCCATCGCCGCCCATGTCCGCCCCGGCGGCAAGCTCGCCCTTTCCGGACTCCTCGCGGAACAGGCGGAGGAAATGATCGCCATCTACGCGCAATGGATAACGCTGGAAATTGCCGGCATCCGCGAAGGCTGGGTCTGCCTTTCCGGAGAAAAAGTACGCTAGAATATCCGCATGTTTACCCGCTGCCCTCACTGCCTGACCGCCTTTCGCGTCTCCCGCGAGCAACTCACCCACCGCGCCGGGCAGGTGCGTTGCGGCGCCTGCCATCATCC
>JAITDH010000165.1 GCA_031282665.1 Zoogloeaceae bacterium
CGGATCATCCGGATCGGTTACCGCCGGCGGCCTTGCCGCCGGTTTTCTTTTGTGCTTTGTCGGGCCGATGTCGCATGGATGAGACATTCCGGAATTTTCCCGCGCATGGGAAGGCAAGGGTCTTTGACAGGCCGCGCGTCCCGGTCGCATACTGCGGCCTTGTTTTTCCCACCCATTTGAATTACAGGAGGTTTTCATGTCTGTTCCCAATTTGCAAGGAGTTTTGACGACGCGCTGACGCGCCGGCCCGATGACATGAAACCTCGGCCTGGAGCGTTCAGCCGCCCCAGGCCAGGTCCAAGATATTCCGGAAGTCCGTGCACCGCCATGCATATTCATGGCGCGGTGACGCGATTCCCGAACGAAGCCCTGGCATATGCCGGGGCTTTTTGTTTGTTCGCCCGGGTGCCGTTTTTCGATCGGACATCCGGGGTATTCGAAGGAAAATCATGGCCATTCAACTGACCCTGAACAAGGGTCGCGTGCCCATCAACATCTGGACACGCGAACTGGAACACGAGGCGTTGCAGCAGCTCATCAACCTGTCGCAACTGCCCAACATTCCGCACCCGATCGCCGCCATGCCCGACGTCCACGTCGGCAAGGGCGCCACCGTCGGCGCGGTGATTCCCACCGTTTCCGCCATCATCCCGGCGGCCGTCGGTGTCGACATCGGCTGCGGCATGTGCGCGGTGCGCCTCACCCTGGATGCACGGGAGCTGCCCGACAACCTGCACGCCATCCGCAACGCGATCGAAGCCGCCGTGCCGCTCGGTTTCTGCCAGCACGAGCGGAGCAAGGTCAAGGGCAGCGCCCACATGCGCCGGGCGCGGCACATGTCGGACCGGTTCGACGCCATCGTCGGCAGGCATCCTGGCCTCATGAAGATGCAGCGGCACTTCAACACGACCTGGATCTGCCAATTGGGCACGCTTGGCGGCGGCAACCACTTCATCGAGCTTTGCCTCGACGAGGCCGGCCAGGTCTGGGTGATGCTGCACTCCGGCAGCCGCGGCATTGGCAACGTCATCGGGCGTTACTTCATCGCCGCGGCGCAGAAGGACATGCGCCGGCACAAGGTCGCCCTGCCGGACAGGGATCTCGCCTATCTCTCCGAAGGCAGCGAACTGTTCGACGACTATGTGGAAGCGCTCGATTGGGCGCAGGACTACGCCATGGAAAACCGCCGCATGCTGCTCGAACTGGTGCTGGCGAGCCTTGCCGAGGGACTGCCGCCGTTCCGGGTGAGCGAAGAAGCGATCAACTGCCACCACAACTACGTCGCCCGCGAGACGCACTTCGGCAAGAGCCTCTACATCACGCGGAAGGGCGCGATCCGCGCCGGCGACGGCGAGTTGGGCATCATCCCCGGCAGCATGGGGGCGAAGAGCTTCATCGTGCGCGGACTGGGGAATTCGGCCTCCTACTGCTCATGCTCGCACGGCGCTGGCCGCCGCATGAGCCGCAGCGAGGCGAAACGGCGTTTTTCCCGCCACGACCTCGTCCACCAGACCGAGGGCATCGAATGCCGCAAGGATGGCGGCGTGCTCGACGAAATCCCCGGCGCCTACAAGGACATCGAGGCGGTGATGGCGAACCAGAGCGACCTCGTGGAAATCGTGCATACCTTGAAACAGGTGCTCTGTGTCAAGGGATGAAGGTCTGAACCCAGCGCGGACGCGTCGCGTCCGCCATGAACAAGGAAAGGAGACGCAAAAATGAATGCGCTCGAACCCGAAAAAAATGCTCCCGGACGCGCCCGCGCGTTCCGGATCGTCACACACGAATTGGAAAAAATCTCATGGAACTCAATGAAATCGACGAGTTGCGCGCCATGCTACCGAGCGGCCGCACCTTGTTCACCTATGCGAAGCGGCAATACAGCCTGCAACTGCTGCGCTACGCGCTCCCCGCGCCAACGCCGGTTGCCGCCCTGCGCCAGACCTTCGCCGCGCCCCTGCTGCAAAAGC
Organism: Zoogloeaceae bacterium; assembly: GCA_031282665.1. Next base: position 1,971 of record JAITDH010000165.1, read on the forward strand.
CGGAAGTGAAGGCGGTGCTGGCGCAATGCGGCAAGGTCCTGCGCCGCGCCGCGCTGGAAAGCCACATCGCCTATCTGCCCATGCCGGAGCATTACGCGCTGGGGCTGGACATCTGGGCGCCCCGGCCGGGACGCCAACGCGCCGCCCAGACGAGCCGTCCCGGCGCGAACCTGGTGCTGCAACTCAATTTCTCCCACGCGCACAACCGCGCCTTCGAGCGCTGCGTCAAGCCGGAAAGCCGCTGGGAACTGAATGCCCTCGCGCATCCCTGCCTGCATGACGAACGCGAAGGACGGCGCTACACCCTGGCCTGGGTGCGGCTGGACATCGACTTCGACCGGGGCGAAGCGCTGATCGAGGAAATCCAGACCGACTGGGTGCGCCGCGCGCACTGCCTGTACCAGCGCGCGCAAAACATCCGGGCGAGAGGAAAGGGAAGCTTGCCCCAGGGTGTCCGGGGCGATGCCGATGGCGTCATCGAATATTACGAGCGCTACCTGATGCCGCACCGCGAACATTGGGACGAGGCCATGCTGAGCGCCGCGCTTTTCTTCCTGCGCGAAGAGCTTGGCATGCGCGACATCTGGATGCACACGCCGCAGTCGGGCGCCGTCCTGAAAAGGATGCACGACAGATACTGGCAACCGCCCGTTTCGCTGTACACCGACCTGCCGCAGCGCTTCTGTTTTCGCAAGAGCGAAACCCTGCCCGGATTTCTCGCGCGCGAACGCAGCGCCATCAA
>JAITDH010000173.1 GCA_031282665.1 Zoogloeaceae bacterium
TTGCGGATGCCCAGGGCGAAGATGAAGCGGGCGAGGGTGGTCGATTTGCTGGCGGCGATGGCGGCGGCGAGGTTGATGGCGGATTTTTCGCCCATCCGTTCCAGGACGGCGAGTTCGGCAACCGTCAGCGCGTAGAGATCGGCCGGGGTTTTCACCCTGCCGGAATCGACCAGTTGCTCGACCAGCCGGTCGCCCAAGCCTTCGATATCCATCGCCCGGCGGCCGGCGAAGTGCAGGAGCGCACCCTTGACCTGCGCCGGGCAGACGAGCCCGCCGGAACAGCGGACGATGGCGCCTTCCGTGCTCACGAGCAGGGAGCCGCATTCCGGACAGTTCGCCGGCAGCGCGTAGGGTGTCGTTCCTTGCGGGCGTTTCGCCAGGAGCACGCCGACCACTTCGGGGATCACGTCCCCGGCGCGGCGGATGATGACCGTGTCGCCCACGCGCACGTCCTTTCGCCGCACCTCGTCTTCATTGTGCAGGGTGGCGTTGGTCACGGTGACACCGCCGACGAAGACGGGGGAAAGGCGGGCGACGGGGGTGATCGCGCCGGTGCGGCCGACCTGCACGGCGATGTCTTCCACCAGGGTGGCCGCTTCTTCCGCCGGGTATTTGTGCGCCACCGCCCAGCGCGGTTCGCGCGAGCGGAATCCCAGGCGGCGCTGGAGGGGCAGGGAGTTGACCTTGTAGACGACGCCGTCGAAATCGAAGGGGATTTCCGCCCGCATGGCGGCCATGCGGGCATGGAAGCGGGCCAGTTCTTCCGCGCCCTGGACGACGGCGCGATGTTCGCAGACGGGAAAGCCGAAGGCGGCCAGCGCGGCGAGCAATCCGGCGTGCGTTTCCGGCATCCGCCAGCCGTCGCTCACCCCGATGCCATAGGCGAAGAAGCGGAGCGGCCGCTCCCGCGCAATGGCCGGGTCGAGTTGGCGGATGCTGCCCGCCGCGCCGTTCCTGGGATTGACGAGCGGCTTTTCGCCCCTGGCGCGCGCTTTTTCGTTGTAGCGCGCCAGGTCGTCCCGGCGCATGTAGGCTTCCCCGCGCACTTCCAGGAGCGGCGGCGCGTCGCCTTGCAGGCGCAGGGGAATGTCGCGCACCGTCCGGAGATTCTGGGTGACGTCCTCGCCGGTCGCGCCGTCGCCCCGCGTCGCCCCGAGGGTGAGCATGCCGTGCTCGTAGCGCAGGCTGACCGCCAGGCCGTCGAATTTCAGTTCCGCCGAATATTCGATCTCCGGGTCGGCGGCGGAAAGTTCCAGTTCCTTGCGCACCCGGGCGTCGAAATTCCGCGCGCCCTCCGCGCTCACGTCGGTCTCGGTCTGGATGGAAAGCATGGGCAGCGCGTGGCTCACCTTGGCGAAGGCTTCCAGCGGCCTGCCGCCCACCCGCTGGGTGGGAGAATCGGGCGTCAGGAGTTCCGGATGGGCGCGCTCCAGCGCCTGCAATTCGCGGAACAGAGCATCGTATTCGGCATCCGTGACCTCCGGCGCGTCGAGTTCGTAATAGGCGCGGTTGTGCCGTTCGAGTTCAGCGCGCAGGACAGCGGCACGCTGGCAGGAGACAGGAGACAGGGGACAGGGGACAGAGTGTTCGCTTTGTAGTCCGTGGTCGGTATTTGGTTGTTGCGTGTCTGGCATGGCCGGTTCCGTTGTTTTTTCAGGGGTAATCAAAAGTGGGAATCTTGCCAGACGAAGCGTGGTCGCCTGCCGTTCTCTCCCTCGCCCGGAGGAAGGCCCGTCCTGGCAACGCCTCGCCTGGAACAAAATTCACCACTTTCAATCGCCCCCCTTCAGACTACAGATGACAGGCCACAAAGGCCTCTGTCCTCTGATTCCTGTCTCCTGATTCCTGACTCCCGACTAACTGAACAGCCGCCGCGCCAGCATGCTGCCGGCGGGGATGCCTTCTTCCGCCATCTGGCTCTGCGGGCGGATTACGTAGTCCTGGCGGATCTGCTCCAGGGTTTCTTCCGACAGGGGCTGGTTCTGGTCGTCGATCAGGGTGCCGTTCAGGACCTTGGCGAAGCTCCGGATGACGCTCAACATCTGGAGGAAAACCTGCGCGCCGCGCGGGATGCAGGGGACGTCGAACTGGAAGGTCAGGTCGCTGGTGTAGAGGTGCTTCATTCCGTCGGCGGTGAAGGGATTGGCCTCGTCCGTGTTCCAGAGGCGGAAGAGCGGCGTGCTGTTCTCGTCGCGCAGGACGTAGATGCCGTGCTCCAGGAGCATGCTTTCCGCTTCCGCCTTGGCGCGGATCTTGGTGCCGGGGAAGGGCCGCTCGTTGCTGACCAGGCTCAGGTAAAGCACGATATCCAGCCCGGAACAGAAGGCGTCCAGTTGGCGCGCCTGTTCATGCCATTCGGCGGGAGGGATCGACGGCACATGGCATCTCGCCTGGAATCTTTCCGCTATGCGGGGAAGGATTTGCAGGAAGACCTCGATTTCCTCCAGTTCCACCGCGCCTTTCCGGTTGACCAGTTGCAGGCCGGCGCAGAGGCGGCGGTATTTTTCCTTGCCGGCATGATCGGCATCGGCGGCATGGAATACCCAGACGTTTTCCGCTTCGTTCCAGCCCGACCAGTTGAGGCGCTTGCCGAAAGGCAGGAGGACTTCCGAACACTCCATGCGCAGGACGCTCAAATCGATGGGCATGTCGCTGGACAGTTCGACGATGAGGTCGATCGTGGAGGAAAGGGGGTTGTCGGGGAAACTGGCCAGCGGCGCGAACTGGGCGGGGAACTCCACCGCGGGCCGGGGACGCTCATCGGGCGGCTGCGACAGCGGGCCTTCCACCGCCCGCGGCGGCTCCGGCTCGCCGGGAAGCGTTTCGTCCGCCTCATCCTTCGGATATTCCTCTTCTTCCTCCTCGCCGGAGTCCGGGCGCGCAAAGGGTTCGCGCCGTTCTTCCAGGAGCACGTCGCCGGGCTGGTGAAAACCCTTTTCCACGTTTTTCTGGTGCAGGCTTTCCTGCCACTTGTTGTAGGCCACCACGCCCAGCACGATCAGAACGCCCAGGACCAGGATTCCGATTTCCATGTCGTTCATCAGGCTTCCTCCCTCATCTTCAAGGCTGCTTCCATATCCACTTCCACGACCCTGGACACCCCCGATTCCTGCATCGTCACGCCGACCAGTTGCTCGGCCATTTCCATGCTGATCTTGTTGTGACTGATGAACAAGAACTGGGTCTGTCCAGACATTTTCCTTACCATCTGACTGAAACGCTCGGTATTGGAATCATCGAGCGGCGCGTCGACTTCGTCCAGGAGACAAAAGGGCGCGGGATTCAACTGAAACATGGAGAATACCAGAGCAATCGCGGTTAGTGCTTTTTCCCCGCCGGACAAAAGGTGAATGGTGGAATTTTTTTTCCCCGGCGGCTGCGCGAAAACCTGCACCCCGGCATCGAGGATCTCCTCGCCGGTCATCACCAGGGCGGCCTTGCCGCCGCCGAAAAGCTCCGGGAAAAGGCGACCGAAATGGGCATTTACCGTGTCGAAGGTATTTTGCAGGAGATCCCGCGTTTCCCGGTCGATGCGGCGGATGGCCGCCTCCAGGGTTTCCATCGCCTCCGTCAGATCCGTTGCCTGCTCGTCGAGATAATCCTTCCTCTCGCGGGAAGTCTGCAATTCCTCCAGGGCGGCCAGGTTGACCGCGCCCAGTTCGGCAATCGCCTTCTGCAAGCGCCCGATTTCCTGCGCCAGCGCCTGCGGCCTCGCCGTCTTCGCTTCCTCCGCCAGCGCCGCCCGCATCGCCTCGTCGCAGCCGGCTTCCGCCAGTTGCTCCGCCAGTTGTTCGGCGCTCAGGGCGGCCGCCTGCTCTTTCAGCTTCAGTTCGCCGATCCGTTCCCGCAGCGGTTCCAGCCCCTGCTCCAGGCGCAGGCGCTGTTCTTCCAGCGCCTTCAGGCCGCTCGTCGCGGCCTCCAGCGCCTCACGGCAAAGGGCGAGCGCCTCTTCTTCCCGCTGGCGTTTTTCCAGCGCCTGCCGCAAGCCTTCCTCGAAAATTTCCGGCGGCGTTTCCAGTTGTTGCGCCCGGCATTCGGCAAGCCCCGTTTCGATGCGCAGCAATTCGCGCTCGGACAAGGCCAGTTGGGAAACGATTTCCGCCAGCTTGCCGCCGCATTCGCGCGCGGAAAATTCCGCTTCCCGCGCTTCCCGCTCGATGGCGGCCGCCTGCTCCCGCGCGTCGCGCAGGGCGCGTTCCGCCTCTTCCAGGCGCAGGCGGGCGTCGCTTTCTTCCTCCCGCAGATGCTGCAATTGTTCGCGCAACTGCTCGATGACCTCCCCGGCGGCGAATTCCCGCTCGCGTTCCGCTTCGATCTCGATCGTCATTTCGTCGAGCTGCCCGCCCACCCGCGCCGC
>JAITDH010000269.1 GCA_031282665.1 Zoogloeaceae bacterium
CAGATTGGCGGGCGGCGCGCTCCCGGCGAGATCCTTTTTGCGCGCCAGCCGGTGCGCGGACTGGTCGACGCCCAGCACGAAACTCGCGGGATATTGCCTGGCCAGGAAGAGGCTGCTCCAGCCCACGCCGCACCCGGCGTCGAGAATCAACGGCCGGCTTCCTTCCCCGCGCCAGAGGCGCAGCGCTTCGGCAAAGGCGGCTCGGTTGCAGTCACGAATGGGCCGCTGGAACGCATGCGCGAAATGGCGACGCAGGACGGCAGGCAAATCCGGATGGATGCCTTCCTGGTTGCTGGTAACGGGGCGCGAATTGGCGAACATTGTCAGGAGTCAGGGATCAGGAATCAGGGATCAGGGATCAGGAGACAGAGAGTGGCTGTGTTTTGGCATGATGCGTTCCGTTGCTTCCATGGGTTCTCGTTCAGATCTACAGATTACCGACTACTGATTCCAAAGGTGTACAGCGCCGCTCTGTCTCCTGATCCCTGATTCCTGATTCCTGCCCCCCAGCACCGCGTCGACGGCTTCGGGTGTGGTGAGCGGGCGCAGCAGGCGGTGCAGGGCGTCTGCCTGGGGATAGGCGCGGCGCAGCCAGGAAAGCCATTGCTTGAGGCGTCCCGGCGCGTGCTTCGGGGGCAGGCGGCGGCATACTTTCGCCCAATAGTCCGAGAGCGCCGCGTAAACTTCGTGCCAATCCTCCGGCGCTATTCTTTCGTCGGCCAGTCCCTGGATGCGGCGGGGCAGGAGGGGATCGGCGAGCGCTCCGCGGCCGAGCATCACCTGCTCGCAGCCGCTCTCGCGCTGGATCGCCGCGTGATCCGCCGCCGTCCACACCTCGCCATTGGCGATCACCGGGATGCGCAACGCTTCGCGCACACGGGCTATCGCCGTCCAGCGGGCGGGCGGGCGATAGCCTTCGGCGCGGGTGCGGCCATGCACGATGAGCGCCTCCACGCCGCCCGCTTGGAGGGCCAGGGCGCATTCCAGCGCCGGGCGGTCATCCTCCAGGCCGAGGCGCATCTTGGCGGTGAACGGGATGCCTCGCGGCACGGCGGCGCGCACCGCGGTGGCGATGCGCCACAGCAGATCCGGCTCGGCAAGGAGCGCCGCGCCGCCGCGATGACGATTGACCGTCGGCGCCGGGCAGCCGAAATTCAAATCCACCCCGGCCGGTTCGAGGGTGGCGAGATGCGCCGCGTTCGCCGCCAGACAGGCGGGATCGGAACCCAGGAGTTGCACGCGCATCGGCGTGCCGTCCGGCGTCCTGCCGCCCGCCCGCAATTCCGGGCAGACGCGCTGGAAAGCCCGTTCCGGCAGCAGGCTGTTCGTTACCCGCACGAAGGGCGAGACGCCCCAGGCGTAATTTCCCCCGCCCGCGATCGCGGTCAATGCGGCGCGCAGATCGGCATCGGCGACGCCCTCCATGGGCGCGAGCGCCAGCAGGGGCGTCGGCATGGATCAGGACTCCGGCCGCAGGACGACCAGATGCCGCTCGGCGGCGAGGCCGGGAACTTGCAGGGGCGCGACGGTATGGTAGAGGTCGGGCGGCAGGCGGGCGAGTTCCGCTTCCGGGTTGCGTCCCTTCATGGCGAGCCAGACGCCGCCGGGCGCGAGGAGATGCCGGGTGAGGCGGACGAAATCCAGCAATTCCGCGAACGCGCGCGCCACGATGAGATCGTATCGTCCTTCCTGGTCTTCCACGCGGCCATGTTGCGCGCGCGCGTTGGTCAGAGCGAGTTCGATGATCGCCTGTTGCTGGAAGGCGGTTTTTTTCTGCACGGCGTCGATCAGGGTCACGCGCAGTTCCGGGCAGGCCAGCGCCAGCGGAATACCGGGCAGCCCCGCGCCGCTGCCGACGTCGAGCAGGGCAGGGGAGGGGGAAGGGGTAGGGCGGCCTTGCGTCCGTTCCAGGACATGCGGCAGGATGGCGAGCGAATCGAGCAGATGATGGGTGACGGCCTCCGCCGGATCTGTCAGCGCCGTGAGGTTGTAGGCGCGGTTCCACTTCAGGAGCAGGTCGCGGTAGGCGATCAGCCGTTCCGGAACGTCCGCGGCGAGCGTCAGGCCCAGCGCGGCGATGCCTTCTTGCAGGAGGTGCAAATCATCCTCACGCATGGATTTTCCCGCCCAGCCGCTTCAACTGGATCAGCAGCAGCGAAATGGCCGCCGGCGTCACGCCCTGGATACGGCTGGCCTGGCCGATGGTCTGCGGCCGGAATTCCGCGAGTTTCTGCTGCACCTCGCGGGAAAGGCCCGCCACCTGGGTGAAATCCAGATCGTCCGGCAACGCCAGTTGCTCGTAGGCGGCGGCGCGCGCGATCTCCTCCCGCTGGCGGTCGATGTAGCCCTGGTACTTGGCCTGGATCTCCACCTGCTCGATGACCCTGGCGTCCTCCAGCCCCACGCCCTCCGGCCGGGCCTGGGGAAGCGTCATCAGGGTCGCGTGACGCACCTCCGGGCGGCGCAGCAGTTCGAAAAGGCTGTATTCCCGCTCAATGCCCTTGCCCAATACCCGCTCGGCCTCCGCCCGTTCCAGGATGGCGGGATTCACCCAGGTGGATTTCAGGCGCTCCGTCTCCCGCGCGATGGCCTCGCGTTTCTCGCAGAAGGCGTGCCAGCGCGC
>JAITDH010000086.1 GCA_031282665.1 Zoogloeaceae bacterium
CATGCCGCGCATTCGCTGTCCCGCTCGAAACGGCTGGTTTTCCAGCTTTGGGTCAGGAGGTCGACGCGCAGCAGGCGGCCGCTGAAGGAATGACCCAGGCCGGCGAGGAGTCGCAGGCCCTCTCCAGCTTGCAGGCTACCGATCAGGCCGACCAGGGGGGCGAAGACGCCGGTGGTGGCGCAGCGGGTTTCGCCAACGCTTTCGCCATCGGGGAAAAGGCAGTGATAGCAGGGAGACTGGGAATCGCGCAGGTCGCAGACGGCGAGCAGGCCGGCAAAGCCGCTGGCAGCGCCGGAAACGAGGGGTTTCGCCTGCTCCAGGCAGGCGCGGTTGATGGCGTAGCGGGTCGGGAAATTGTCGCTGCAATCGAGCACCAGGTCGGCGCGCGCGACTTCGGCGGACAGGGCTTCACCTTCCAACCGATGGGCGATGGGGATGAGGCGGGGATGCGGATTGAGCGCCCGGAGGGCGATTTGCGCGGATTCGGCCTTGTTCCGCCCGATCCGCGCTTCATTGTGGAGAATCTGCCGTTGCAGATTGCTGAGTTCGACGGCATCGCCATCGGCGAGCGTCAGGGTTCCGACGCCGGCGGCGGCAAGATACAGCGCGGCGGGAGAGCCCAGCCCTCCCATGCCGACGATCAGGACATGCCCCGCGCGGATGCGCTCCTGGCCCTCTATGCCCAGTTCATCGAGGAGGATGTGGCGGCTGTAGCGCAGGAGATCATCGTCATTCACGCCGCGTTTACTTTTCCGCCGTTTCCGTCCGTCCTCCCTGCGCCTGCGCGTCTCCCTGCTTCTGCACGATGTTCAGCCCCTTGAGGAGATTGAGCGCCTGTTGGAACTGGTAGTCCGAGTCGCTGGCGTATTCCAGGCGGGGGAAGGAAAGGGTTTCCGCCTTCTCATCCTTGGCATCCTTGCCGTCCTTGCCGGATTTTTTCTTTTCCTTGCCAGCGGACGCTTCCCGGTCGTTTTCGAGGTGCCCGGTCAGGTCGGCTTCGCGCAGGAGCGGAACGCGATCGCCATTCGGACTTTCCTCGACCACGATATCCGGTTCGATGCCCTTGGCCTGGATGGAACGGCCGCTGGGCGTGTAGTAGCGCGCGGTGGTGAGCTTGATGGCGGCGTTGCCGGGCAGCGGCATGATGGTCTGCACCGAGCCTTTGCCGAAGGTTTGCGTTCCCATGATGACGGCGCGTTTGTGGTCCTGGAGGGCGCCCGCGACGATTTCGGAGGCGGAGGCGGAGCCGCCATTGACCAGCACGACCATCGGCACGCTTTTCAGGACGGGGGGCAGACTTGTGAGCGGATCGACGCTGATGCCGGAACCGCGCATGTAGTCGGTGGTCATGGCGCGGAATTCCTGATGGCTGTCCGGCGCGCGACCGTCGGTGGAAACGATTTTCACGCCCTGGGGAAGAAAGGCGGCGGAGACGCCGACCGCGCCATGCAGGAATCCGCCGGGATCGTTGCGCAGGTCGAGCACCAGCCCCTTGATCTCGCCCGCCTTGTAAATATCCTGCAAATGCTTGGCGAGCAGGGAGAGGGTATTTTCCTGGAACTGGGTGATGCGCACCCAGGCGTAGCCGGATTCCAGCCGCTTGGATTTGACGCTCTGCACCTTGATGATTTCACGCGTCAGGGTGATTTCCAGCGGCTTGACCTCGCCTTGGCGGAGGATGGAGAGGCGGATGCTGGTATTCGGCTTGCCGCGCATTTTCTTGACGGCGTCGTTCAGGGTCTGCCCTTTCACCGGTTCGTCGTCGAGCTTGAAAATGAGATCGCCCGCCTTGATGCCGGCGCGATAGGCAGGGGTGTCCTCGATGGGGGCGACGACGCGCACCAGGCCGTCTTCCATGCCCACCTCGATGCCCAAGCCGCCGAATTCGCCCTGGGTGCTGATCTGGAATTCCTTGAACGATTCCGGGTCGATGTAGGAAGAATGCGGGTCGAGATTGGACAACATGCCGGAAATGGCGTTGGCAATCATTTTTTTGTCTTCGACCGGTTCGACATAGCCCTGCTTGATGGTGTTGAAGACCTCCGCGAACAGGCGCAGATCTTCCAGCGGCAGGCCGGCGGAAGTCTCCGCGCGGTCCGCGAAGGCGGGCATCTGCAGGCTGAGGAAAACGCCGGCGATGAAACTGGCGAAGACGAGAGAAAAGGTTTTAAGGGATTTCGTTTTCATTGCAAAGAGACCCACTGCATGGGGTTGAGGGTTGCGCCCTGATGGCGAAGCTCGAAGTATAAACCTGTTTCCGGATTGCCGCCGCTACTGCCTGTCGTGCCCAGCGTTTCCCCGCCTTCCACCCGGTCGCCGACCTGCCGGTAAAGGGCGTCGGCATAACCATAGACGGTCATGTAACCATTGCCGTGATTGACGATCAGGAGATTGCCCAGGCCGCGCATCCATTCCGCATGGACTACCTGACCGCTCGCCACGGCCTTGAATTCGTTGCCGCGCGGGGCGCTGATGAAAATTCCCTTCCAGGTGCCGCCCTCTTCCCGCGCCGCGCCGTAGCGGCCGCTGATCTTGCCCTTCGCCGGCAGGCGCAGGCGGCCTTTCAGGGAAGCGAACTTGCCGGAAATCGCCGTGGGCAGGCGGGTATTTTCCGCCTGGCGCGCCGGCGGCGACTTTCCCGCGCGTTTTTCCGCCTCGCGTTTTTCCGCTTCCGCCCTTTCCCTTTCCTTTTCCCGTTCGCGCGCGGCCTTTTTCTCCTGTTCCGCGAGCAGCCGCGTCAATTGGTCGATCACCCGGTTCAGGCGTTTCTCATCCTTTTGCAGACTGCCGATCTGCTTGCGCTGCGTCTTGATCTGCCCGGAAATACGCTGCAATACCTCCTGGTGCTCGTTGCGCTGCACGAGCAGGCGGGCGTGTTCTTCCTCCTGCTGGCCCTTCACGACGGTGAGTTCTTTCGCCTTCTCCTCCACCTCGGCGGCCAAGCGCTTCTGTTTCTGCAAGGTCGCGCGGATGTCCGCGAGCAGGATGGTGCGCGCCCGCGCAATGATGCGCAGATAATAGAGATCGCGCGCCATCCGGTTGGGATCGTCGCCGTTCAGGAGAAGGCCGAAGGAATCGGGCGCGCCTTGCAGGTATTGCCAGTAAAGGAATCTTTCCAGTTGCGCCTGCTGCCTTCCGCGCTCGTTCTCCAGCGACCGCTCCTCTTCCTGTAGGCCGCGCAGGGCGTCCTGCAGGCGTTCCTGGTCTTTTTTCAGGGCGTTCAACTGCCGTTGCGCGGCGGAAATCTGCTCTTCCGACTGCTTCAACTGCATCGTGGCGTCCGCCCTCGACTCCTCGCTCGCGGAAAGCTCCTTGCGCAAGGCGGTGAGGCGGTTGCGCAATTCCTGCAAATCGTTTTTCTGCTGCTCGATTTCCCTGGCGCTTTGCGCGTGCAGCGAAGGCATGCCCGGACAGAGGAGGAGGAAAAGGCAGAGGACAGAGGACAGAAGACGGAAGACAGAGGACGGAGCGCGCGCGTTGCGCGCTTTGTAGTCTGTGGTCAGTAGCGGTATGTGCATGGCTTGCTTTTTCTGATTCCTGATGACTGATTCCAAAGGGTGCAATTAAAAGTGGAGGATGTCAAAGTAATATTTCCTCTGCTCTTGCTGGTTTCCCAAGGTTGAGCATAGCTTGGGTGTATCTGGGGTGCGTGGTTTTGTGCGGCTTTGCCGCATCTGGCTTCGCCAGACCAGCCTGCGGCTGTCCTTCCGCCACGGCTCCAGCAGGGAGGGAGCTTGGCCGCGCTTCGTCCGGGATACATTATTAACATGACATTCTCCACTTTTAATTGCACCTGATTCCAAAGGCCGTCTTCTGTCTTCTGTCCTCTGATAATATAATGCCCCGCTTTCACTGCAAAATCTGCTGGAGTTTACAAGTGTCGGTCATGGAATTTGTCCGGAACAACATTCTGCTCGTTTCGATTGCCATCATCAGCGGCATCATGCTGGTCTGGCCCGGTTTCCGCCAGGGGGGGAAGCGCCTGAGCACCCATCAGGCGACGCAGCTCATCAACCGCGAGGAAGCCGTCATCATCGACGTCCGCGACGCCGCCGAATACGCGGCGGGCCATCTGCCGGAATCGCGCAACATCCCCTTGCAGGAACTGGATTCCCCCGCCCATGCCGAGGAACTGGAAAAACTGAAGGAGCGCGCCCTGCTCCTCGTCTGCGCCTCCGGCATCCGTTCCGGGCAGGCCTGTTCCCGCCTGGAAAAACGGGGCTTTCAAAAACTCAACCACCTCGACGGCGGGGTCGACGCTTGGCAACGCGCCGGCCTGCCGCTCACCCGGAGCAAGAAAAAATGAAACACGCCAAAGTGCGGATGTACACCACCGCCCAATGCCCCTACTGCGTCCGCGCCAAGAAACTGCTCGCCGAGCGCGGCGTGACGGAAATCGAGGAAATCCGCATCGACGAGAATCCGGACCTCATGGCGGCCATGGTGGCGGAAACGGGCCGCCGCACCGTGCCGCAGATCTATATCGGCAACACCCACGTCGGCGGCTGCGACGACCTCCACGCGCTCGACCGCGCCGACGGCCTCCTGCCCCTTCTTCACGCCTGACCGGCAAAATTCCTTTTCAAAATCCCTTTCCACTCTCAAGGAACCCAGATGACCCAGGACAACCAGCAACCCGCCGCCGCCGACAAATTGCAGGAAAGCGCGCCCGAAAATGCACAGGAAAACGCGCCCGCCTTCGGCATCGAAAAAGTCTACCTCAAGGATCTTTCCGTCGAGGTGCCCCACTCTCCCGCCATTTTCCTGGAATCCCGCGCGCCGCAGATCGACATCCAGTTGAACAATACCGGCACGGCGATGAGCGACGACCTCTTCGATTCCGTGCTCAGCATCACCGTCACCGCGACACTGGAGGAGAAAACCGTTTTCCTCGTGGAAGTCAAGCAGGCCGGCATTTTCCGCATGCGCAACATCCCGCCCCAGGAACTCGAACCCCTGCTCGGTATCGCCTGCCCCAACATCCTCTTCCCCTATGCCCGCGAAGCGGTTTCGGAAGCCACGGCGCGCGCCGGATTCCTTCCCGTCATCCTGCAACCGATCAATTTCGAGGCGCTCTATTTCTCCCGCCAACAGGAACAACAACCGCAGAAACAGGAAACGCCACAGTAACACGCTGGCGGGAAACATCCCGCCATTTCCGGGAGATTCACCATGCGCTCCGCTCGTCCCTTCCTCCTTCTCTTCCTGGCCTTGGTTTCGTTGGCTCCGGCCTGCCTCTTCGCGCAGACGGCCGGCTCCAAACCGGCAGACCCATCCCCCGTCGCCATCCCGGCCGGATACTATTCGGTGGCCGCTCCTGTCGCCATCCTCTACGACTCGCCTTCGGCATGGGGGAAAAAGCTCTATCTGGTCAAGGAAGGCACCCCGCTGGAAGTCGTCCAACCCATCATGGGCTGGGCCAAGGTACGCGATGCCGAAGGCCTCCCGGAAGGGCTGGTCTGGATCGAGAACGACAAGCTCTCCCCGCGCCGCACGGTCATCGTGATCGCCGATCTGGCGGATGTGCGGCAAAGCGCCAGCGACACCGCGCCCATCGCCTTCCAGGCGGAAAAATGGCTGATCCTGGATCTCTTGAGCAACAGCCCGCCGGGCTGGGCAAAGGTCCGCCACCCCGACGGCAGCGGTGGCTTCGTCCGCCTCGGACAGGTCTGGGGCTTATGAAAACGGCGGTACTGGCGGCGGGCGCCTGGGGCAGCGCCCTGGCGCTTTCCTTCGTCCGCCAGCACGCCGTCGCCCTGTGGGCGCGGGAACACGATCTGGTCGAAGACATCCGGATCAAGCGCGAAAACAGCGTCTTCCTGCCCAGTTTTCCCTTTCCCGACGCCTTGGCGGTCACCGCCGATTTCGCCGAAGCCTTGCGGGACGCCGCCCTCATCGTCATCGCCACGCCCATCGCCGGCCTGCGCCCCACCCTTCTGCGCCTGCGCGAACATTACGCCGGGCAAATCCCCCCTCCCCTGCTCTGGGTCTGCAAGGGATTCGAAGCGGAAAGCGGCAAGCTCCCGCACGTGGTGCTGGAAGAAGTCTTTTGCGACATCGACCGCCGCCCCGCGCACGGCGCCCTTTCCGGCCCCAGCTTCGCGCAGGACGTCGCCGCCGGCCTGCCGACCGCCATCACCCTGGCCTCGCGCGACATGGCCTTTGCCCGCCAGGCGGCGCAAACCCTGCACGGCGGCAACCTGCGCATCTACGCGAGCGACGACCTGATCGGCGTGGAAGTCGGCGGCGCGCTGAAAAACATCCTCGCCATCGCCACCGGCGTCTGTGACGGCCTGGAACTCGGCGCCAACGCCCGCGCCGCCCTGATGACGCGCGGACTGGCGGAAATCGCCCGTCTCGGCCTGGCGCTGGGAGGGAAGAAAGACACCTTCCTCGGCCTTTCCGGCGCGGGCGACCTGATCCTGACCTGCACCGGCAATCTCTCGCGCAACCGCCGCGTCGGCCTCGAACTGGCGAGGGGAAAAAAACTCCCCGCCATCCTCGCCGAACTCGGCCACGTCGCCGAAGGCGTCCCGACCGCCAAGGAAGCCAGCCGCCTCGCGGCGGAAAAAAACATCGAAATGCCGATCACCGCCGCCGTCGTCGACCTCCTGCAGGGCCGCATCTCCCCCCGCGATGCCGTCGCCGGCCTGCTGGCCCGCGATCCGGCGGAGGAATGAGCCGCGC
>JAITDH010000259.1 GCA_031282665.1 Zoogloeaceae bacterium
TCCGATCTGATCCTGGTGGGGCTCGTCTACCTGATGGTCGACCCGCTCGCGCCGAACTGGGAAATCGAAACGCTGCGCGTGAGCGAGGATGTGTTCAAGATGCAGTTGTCCATGAAGAGCTACCACACCGGCGGCGCGGGAGAAGCGCAATACATCTTCCGCCGCAACGCCCGCCGCCTCGCCCGCGCGGCGGGCTATGACGATTATGTGGTGCTGCATTACGAGGAAGGCATCGAATCCGGCACCATCGCTACCCACCGCTTCAGCGAGGGCGAAATCCGGTTGGTCAGGAACGATGGCTGAATGGGATGAACGTCAGCCATGAAAGACGAATATGATTTCTCGCAGGGCAAGCGCGGGGCGAACATCAAGTCGGGAAAAACCCAGGTCACGCTCTATCTGGACGACGAGATTCTCTCCGTCTTCCGGGAATGGGCCGAGCGTGAGGAAGCACGAGCGCAGGACGTAGCGTCGGTTTCGTAGGTTGGATAAGCGAAGCGCAATCCGACATTCGTACTGCCGCTTTTTGCCGGATTCCTCGCCTACAGGCTCTCCAATCCCAGTTCCTGGATCTTCCGGGTGATGGTGTTGCGGCCGATGGCGAGGGCTTGGGCGGCTTCGACGCGGCGGCCGCCGGTATGGGCCAGGGCGCGGGAGATCAGGGTACGTTCGAAGGCGCGCGCGAGTTTTTCGTGCAGTTCCGGGGTGCTGGCGGCAAGCAGGCGGTCGACTTCCTGCGCCAGCGCGCTTTCCCAATTGGCGAGGTTCGCCTTCGCCGCCGGCGCCTTGCGCAATTCGGGCGGCAGATCCTCGATGCCGACCTGCTGTCCCGGCGCCATGACGGTGATCCAGTGGCAGAGGTTTTCCAGTTGCCGGACGTTGCCGCTGAATTCCTGCTCGGCCAGGTATTGCAGCGCGACATCCGAAAGGCGCTTGGCTTCGCCGCCCAGTTCGCGCGCGCTCTTTTGCAGGAAGTGCCGGATCAGCAGCGGGATGTCTTCGCGCCGTTCGCGCAGGGCGGGCAGGCGGATGCGGATGACGTTCAGGCGATGGAACAGGTCTTCGCGGAACAGCCCTTCCTTGACCCTGCCTTCGAGATCCTGGTGCGTGGCGGCAATGACGCGGACATTGGCCTTGATTGGGGCGTGCCCGCCGACCCGGTAGAAATGGCCGTCGGAGAGCACCCGCAGGAGCCGTGTCTGCAATTCGGCGGGCATGTCGCCGATTTCGTCGAGGAAGAGGACGCCGCCGTCGGCCTGCTCGAAACGCCCTTGCCGTTGCGCCTGTGCGCCGGTGAACGCGCCGCGTTCGTGGCCGAAAAGCTCGGATTCCAGCAGTTCGCGGGGAATCGCCGCCGTGTTGATCGCCACGAAGGGGGCGTCCTTGCGCGGACTGTGGCGATGCAGGGCGCGCGCCACCAGTTCCTTGCCACTGCCGGATTCTCCGGTAATCAGCACGGTGGCGTGCGATTGCGAAAGCCGTCCGATGGCGCGGAAAACTTCCTGCATGGCGGGCGCCTGGCCGAGAATTTCCGGCATCAGGGGTTCTTCTTCGTTTGCACCCTCATGGTGCATACTTTCGTCGATGGCGCGCCGAATCAGTGCAACCGCCTGGTCTACGTCGAAAGGTTTGGGCAGGTATTCGAAGGCGCCGCCCTGGAAGGCGGAGACGGCGGATTCCAGGTCGGAATAGGCGGTCATGATGATGACCGGCGTTTCGGGCGCCAGCGTCTTGACCTGCTTGAGCAGATCCAGCCCGGAGGCGCCGGGCATGCGGATATCGGAGATCAGCGCCTGCGGCTTGTTGCCTTCCGCCAGCGCCGCGAGCGCTTCATCCGCGCTGGCGAAGCTCAGGAAGGGAATGTTTTCCCGCGCCAGGGTCTTTTCCAGAACCCAGCGGATGGAGCGGTCGTCGTCGATAATCCAGATCGGTTTCATGGCGGGGCAATCGGTATCAGACAGAGGTGGCCGGAAGATGTCCGGAATTCTGCGCGACGTCAGCGAGGTCTTGCGGCCCGGTGAGCGGCAGGTGGATCAGGAAGACAGTATGCCCTGGATGGCTGTCGCATTCGATACTGCCCTGGTGCTGCTGGATGAAGCTCTGCGCCAGCGTCAGGCCAAGCCCGGTGCCGTCGGGCCGCCCGGAGACCAGGGGATAGAACATGCGTTCGCGCAGATTGTCGGGGATGCCGGGGCCGTTGTCGATGATGGAGACGTCGATCGCCAGCTTGAAACGGCGCTTGGCGATCGTGACCAGCCGGGCCGAGCGGGTGCGGAAGAGGATTTCTCCCTTGCCCTGCATGGCTTGCGCGGCATTGCGGGCGACATTGAGGAAGGCCTGGATCAACTGTTCGCGGTCGGCGCGGAGGTCCGGCAGGCTGATGTCGTAGTCGCAGCGGATTTCCAGGTTTTCCGGGAATTCCATCTGCAATATGTTCTTCACCCTTTCGAGCGCTTCGTGCACATTCATCGGGCGCGCCTGGAAAGCGCCATGATGCGGGGAAAGAAGCCGCTGCATCAGGCCCTGCAGGCGATCCGCCTCCTGGATGATGACTTGCGTATATTCCCGCAGGGACGGGTTGTCCAGCTCGCATTCCAGGAGCTGCGCCGCGCCGCGGATGCCGCCGAGGGGATTCTTGATCTCGTGCGCCAGGTTGCGGATCAGTTCGCGGCTGGCCTGCTGCTGTTCGAGCAGGCGTTCTTCGCGGTTGGCCTTCAGTTGCTGGTCGATCGGCTGCAATTCGATCAGCATCCGGATTTCCGGCGCTTCCTCGCAATGCACCGGCGTCACCGTGCAGTTCAGGTGCAGGACTTCGCCCGGCTTCAGGGCGACGCCATGACGCAGGCGGCGGATTTCCACGTCCTGCCCGGTATAGCTCCAGTCGTTGGCGAGCGCGTTGTCGAAGGCTTGGCGCAGGATCGCGCTGTATTGCACCGTTTCTTCCAGTGGCCGCCCCAGGAGCACCTGTCCCGTCGTTTCCAGGAGGTTTTCCGCGGCGCTGTTGGCGTAACGGACCCGCCGCTCGACATCGAGCAGGAGGACGGCGGAAGCCAGATAATCCATCCCGCCGAACGGGGGATCGAGACGAGGGAGACGAGGGTGCAACCCGGAAGATTTTTTCGGCATAGGCGGGAAAAGCAAGATCCACGCCCGAATTTCCGGCCCCCTTCTCAGCGAAGGCCGGACAATTCCCTGTTCAGATCCCCGATATTGCGCTCGTGTTCCGCCACGGCTTCCTGATAGGGTTGCAGGCGTTCCAGGACCTTCTGGTAGTTTCTTTCATTGCCCAGGCGGATATTTTCCTGTTCGGAAAGCGCGGTTTTCGCCGCTTCCAGTTTTTGCCTTTCGTTGGACAATTGCTGCTCCAGATGCCGGATGCGATTCGCCTTCTGTTCCTTGGTGATGCCTGTCGAAGGCGATTTACTCACCGCCGGGGGAGGCATCGAAGTGCCCGCGTCGATCTCCATGAGCTTGCAATCCTTGCCCAGATCGACGCTCGAATAGGTCGTGTGCCCGTTTCCGTCCACGCAGCGATATACCTCTCCTCCCCAGGCCATTCCCCAAAGCAGGGAGAGCAGGGAGCAGGCTACCGGGAGGAGGATTTTTTTTCGCGTCATGGTCATGAATCTCAAGGTTGTACCGCCATCGTGCTGCCGCGCAGACCGGATATTTCCCTGGACAGCGCCTCGATATTGCGCTCGTGCTGCGCCACGGCACTGGGGTCGCGCGCCCGTTGCGCGTTTTCCAGGTTCTGCTTTTCGAGGTCGAGTTCCTGTTCGAGGATGAAGCGGCGGTTGTTGTCCCGCTCCTTCTGCGCGTCGACGCTCACTCTGGGGAAGCTGGCGGGCGTCGTGTTGGCCGCTGCGCCGGGCCGCCGAACCGTCGCCTTTGCCGGCGCGGGAGGCGCCATTTCGACCTGGAGGAGCTTGCAGTTCTTTTTATTATTGATGACGACGTTGGTATAGGTAATCTGTTCGTCCGCGTCCACGCAACGGTAAACCTGTCCCCATGCCGGCGAAACGAAAGCGATGGCACAGACGGAAAAAAGCGCCGGCAGAACCAGGCGGGAAAAATCCAGGCGGGAAGAACGATCTGGCGAGTTCATGCGCATGACCATGACTCCAGTGAAACGGGTCTTTCAGTCTAGCATATAAAAAAGATATGTCAGGCGGCGACGGTCATCCCGTCGAGCAAAAGGGAACCGGTTTGTCGTGAACCACGAATTTCCACATCGTTGCCGATGGCGCGGATATTCCTGAACATTTCCGGCAGCCTGCCGGCGATCGTGACCTCCTCCACCGGATGGGTGATTTCCCCATCCTCCACCCAGAATCCCGCCGCGCCGCGCGAATAATCGCCGGTCACGTAATTCACGCCATGTCCGAGCAGTTCCGTCACCAGCAGGCCGCGTCCCATCTCGCGCAGCAGGGCGGGGAAATCGCTTTCGCCGGGCGCGAGGATCAGGTTGTGGCTGCCGCCCGCGTTGGCGGTCGTCGGCAGGCCCAGCTTGCGGCCGGAATAGACGCTCAGGAAATAGCCTTGCAGCACCCCTTCCTGCACCACCTCCCGGTCGCGGGTGCGCACGCCGTCGTTATCGAAAGGCGAACTGGCGAGCGCGCCGGGAAGATGCGGCCGTTCGCGCAAATCGAAAAAGGCGGGGAAAATGCGTTCGCCGAGCCGATCGACCAGGAAGCTGGCCTTGCGATACAGGGCGCTGCCGGAAGCCGCCTGCACGAAATGCCCGAGGAAACCGGCGGCCAGCGGCGCTTCGAGGAGGACGGGAAAGGTTCCCGTGCGGATTTTCTTCGCCCCCAGGCGCGCCGCCGCGCGGCGGGCGGCCTTTTCTCCCACCGCCTCCGGGGAAAGCAGCGAAGCCGTGTCGCGGTGCGAGGAAAACCAATAATCGCGCTGCATGGCGCCGCCCTTGCCGGCGATCACCGAACAGGAAATATCGTGCCGGGAGGTGGGATAACCGCCCGCGAATCCCAGGGAATTGGCGGCGACGAATTGCGCTTCGTGCGTCGCGACGCTGGCCCCCTCGGAATTGCTGATCCGCCTGTCCGCCCGCAGGGCCGCTGCCTCGGAACGCCGGGCCAGTTCGATCGCCTCCTCCACCGGCAGATCCCAGGGACGATACAGGGCGAGATCCGGCGTTTCCCGCGCCAGCAATTCTTCCTCCGCCAGTCCCGCGCAAGGGTCCTCGGCGGTGAAACGGGCAATGGCGAGCGCCGCCTCCACCGTCTCCCGGATGGCGCGGGGAGAAAAATCCGAAGTGCTCGCATACCCCCGCCGCTGCCCCAGATAGACGCTGACGCTCAAACCCTTGTCGCGGTTGTATTCGATGGTTTCCACCTCGCCGTGGCGCACCGTCACCGACTGCCCGAATCCTTCGGAAACATCGGCCTCCGCCGCCGTCGCTCCCTTCTCGCGGGCATGGCGCAGGGCATCCTCCGCCAATTGCCGGAGCGTGGAAGAAAGGTAGGAAAATTGTTGCGCCGCCATGAAGCCACCCGAAGCCATCGAACGAAAGGGCGTTATCATAAGCCATTTTTGACAGGAGGCAGGAGACAGAGGACAGAGCGTGCGCGTTTTGCAGTCTGTGGTCAGCGGCCGGTTTGCTTCTTCTGATACCTGATTCCAAAGACCGCACCAGTGGCCGCTCTGTTTCCTGTCTCCTGTCTCCCGCCCCCGAACCCACGATGAAACCATCCCCACAAACCACCGAAAGCGAACGTCCCTCGAAAACCCGTCTCAAGGCGGAAATGCATGCCTTGCAGGAAACCGGGGAATCCCTGGCCCGTCTTGGCCGTGAACAGATCGAACGGATGCCGATCTCCGACAGGCTGCGGGACGCCATCCGGGAATACGGGCGCATGACGCATTTTTCCGCCCGCCGCCGTCAGTTGCAATACATCGGCAGGCTCATGCGGGAAGAGGACGCCGAGGCCATCCGCGCCGCGCTTGCCGGCCTGCGCAACGCGTCCGCCGTCGAAATCGCCCGCCAGCACCATCTGGAAACCTTGCGCGCGCGCCTGCTCGCCCACGAAGCCGAAACCCTCTCCGAAATCGCCGCCGCCCATCCCGCCGCCGACCTGACCCGCCTGCGCCAGCTTCGCCGCGCCGCCCTGAAGGAACAGGCCGAAGAAAAACCGCCCCGCCACTTCCGCGCCCTCTTCCGGGCATTGAAGGAGATGGAAACGGCGGATCGGGAAAACCCGCCCGACGAGTGACAGGGGTTTCGTAGGTTGGATAAGCGAAGCGTAATCCGACATTCGTCCACACCGATGCGCAGCATCGCAAATCTTCTCCGTCGAATCGGCTGGCATGCT
>JAITDH010000141.1 GCA_031282665.1 Zoogloeaceae bacterium
ACCATGGCAGGCCAGTTGCTGGCGCGCGCCCTGCCGGAACAGATCCTCGGCGACAGCAATCTCATGCGCATCCCCACCGCCAGCATCGGGCTGAAAACCCGCGATCTGGAAGAACCCTGGCAGGCAACGGAGAACGGGCAACCCATCTCCCTCATGGAAATTCTCTGGCGCGAATCGGAAAGCGTGAATCCCCAGGAACTGCTGAAAAGCACCATCTTCGAACCCTTGCTGGACGACGATATGCCGAACAGCAGTTTTTCGACCTTTCCCCCGCCGCGCCTGCGCGTCAGTTGCACGAAGAACGATCTGACGCTGGACGAGACGATTTCCGTGCTGACCATCGGGCGCGACAAGAGCAGCGACATCTCCATCAAGGACGACCGGGTTTCCCGCTTCCACGCGCGCATCGTGCTGCACGACAGGCACTATGTGCTGGAAGATTCCAGTACCAACGGCACCTTCGTCAGCCAGAACGGCGCGCCGGAAGTCTTCGTCTGCCGCGGCAGCATCACGCTGCATGGCAAGGGCGTGTTGAGCATGGGGCTTTCCGCCCTCGACCAGAACGCCTACAAGGTGGAATACGAATATTTGACGCCTCCTTGAGTTTTCCAGAATCTTTCCAAGCCGCCCGCATGTCGTCACGCGCAGAGACCTTCCTGATCCCCGGCGCGGCGGGGCCGATCGAAACCATCGTTGCCGCGCCATCCAGCACGCCGCGCGGCATCACCCTGGTTGCCCATCCCCATCCGATCGGCGGCGGGACGAACAGCAACAAGATCGTCTACACCCTGGCGAAAACCTTCCTGCACCTGGGCTATGCCGCCCTGCGCCCCAACTTTCGCGGCGTCGGACAAAGCGGCGGCGCGCATGACGAAGGCGAAGGCGAGACCGACGACCTGCTCGCCGTGCTGGCATGGGCGCGGCGCTTCTTCGCCGGCGAGCGGCAGGCGCCGCCGGTCGTCCTGGCCGGATTCTCCTTCGGCGCCTATTGCCAGACCCGTGTCGCGCAACGCCTGCTGGCGGCCGGCACGCCGGCGGAACGCCTGGCGCTGGTCGGCGTCGCCGCGGGCTTCGTCGAAGGCACGCGGCGTTACGAGACCGAACCCGTGCCGGCCGACACCCTGGTCATCCACGGCGCCGCCGACACCCTCGTGCCGCTCGCCAACGTATTGGCCTGGGCCGAGCCGCAGAACCTGCCCATCGTCGTCGTTCCCGGCGCGGATCATTTCTTCCATCGTCGCCTCTCCCTGATCCGCGACATCGTGCTCAGGGCATGGCAGCATGCCTGAAACCGTCGTTGCCGCGCCGCTCGCGGTTTCGGGATTGCGCAAATCCTATGGTGGAACGCCCGTCATCGACGGGCTTTCCTTCTCGCTGGGCAAGGGGCAATGCTTCGGCCTCCTGGGGCCGAACGGCGCGGGCAAGACTACCACGCTGAAACTCTGCCTGGGTTTGGCCGTGCCGGACGCCGGCGAAATCCGCCTGGCCGGCCATCCCATCCCCGGAGAAGCGAAGGCCGCCCGCGCCCGCATCGGCGTCGTGCCGCAGTTCGACAACCTCGATCCCGACTTCACCGTGCGGGAAAACCTGATCGTCTTCGCCCGCTACTTCAAGGTGGCGCAGCGGGAAATCCTCGCGCGCCTTCCCTGGCTCCTGCAATTTTCCGGCCTGGAAAGCAAGGCCGAGGTGCGCATCAACACCCTTTCCGGTGGCATGAAACGGCGTCTCACCCTGGCCCGCGCCCTGGTCGCCGACCCGGACATCCTGTTCCTCGACGAACCGACGACCGGTCTCGACCCGCAGGCCCGCCACCTCATCTGGGAACGGCTGAAGGCCCTGAAAAGCGCGGGCAAGACCCTGCTCCTGACGACCCATTTCATGGACGAGGCCGATCGCCTGTGCGACACCCTGATGATTATCGACCAGGGACGGGAAATCGCCGCGGGCAGCCCCGGCGAACTGATCGCCCGCCATATCGAACCGGAAGTCGTCGAGGTCTACGATGCCGTCGGCGGCAACGAACTGGAACGCTTCCTCCCGCGCTGGCAGGGAGAATCCCCCGCCATCCGCATCGAACGCAGCGGAGAAACCGCCTTTTGCTACTGCCGGGACGCCCAGCCGCTCCTCGCCTCCCTCGCTTCCTTCGCCGACACTTCGCTGCGCTACATCCATCGCGCCTCCAATCTCGAAGACGTCTTCATCAAGCTGACCGGGCGGGAACTGCGGGACTGAAGCGGGCGTTGGATCGTAGGTTGGTTTTGTAGGTTGGATAAGCCGAAGGCGCAATCCGACATTCGTTCATCACCGGCGCTTGCGCCGCTATTATTTGATTTGCGATGCTGCGCATCGTATGGGTACGAGTGTCGGATTACGCCTGTGGCTCCATCCAACCTACAAAACCCAACCGACGCAGGAATACCCTGGACTGACCATGAACGACTCCGGAAAACGGGTGCAATGGCATGTCGGCGCGCCGGAAAAACCGCCGGTCGGCGCGCCGTGCAACGGCTGCGGCCTGTGTTGCCTGAGCGGGCCTTGCCCCCTGGGGATGCTGCTCTCCCGCCGCTTTTCGGGCGCCTGCGCGCTGTTATCCTGGCATGCCGCGCAACGGCGCTATGTCTGCGGCGCCCTGGCGCGCTGGCAGGACGATATGGGCAACCCCATGAGCAAACCCGGGGACGCAACGCGCAAGGCGCGCGGATGGCGGCGGCTCATGTACAAACTGGCGCGCCGCTGGATCGCGGCCGGCATCGGCTGCGACGCCGATCTCCAATACATCCGGGACGGGAAAGCCGATCCCTGACAGTTCAGCGGAAGACCACCGTCTTGTTGCCGTGCGTCAGCACCCGGTCTTCCAGATGGTAGCGCAGGCCGCGCGCGAGCACGGCCTTTTCGATATCCTTGCCGTAGCGCACAAGATCGTCGGGCTGGTCGGAATGATCGACGCGAATCACATCCTGCTCGATGATCGGTCCCTGGTCGAGTTCCGAAGTCACGTAATGGCAGGTCGCCCCGATCAGCTTCACCCCGCGCTGGAAAGCCTGGTGGTAGGGCTTCGCGCCGATGAAGCTGGGCAGGAAGCTGTGATGGATATTGATGATCTGCCCCGGATAGCGCGCGCACATTTCGCTGGAAAGTATCTGCATGTAGCGCGCCAGCACCATCACGTCGCCCCCGGCCTCCTCGTAGAGGGACATGATCCGGCCATGGGCTGCCGTTTTGTTCTCTGCCGTCACCGGAACATGATGAAAAGGAATGCCGTGCCATTCGACCAGGCCGCGGAAGGTTTCATGGTTGGAAATCACGCAGGGAATCTCGATATCCAGGTCCTTCGACTGCCAGCGCGAAAGCAGGTCGTAAAGGCAATGCTCCTGCTTCGAGACGAGGATCACCACCCGTTTTTTCCGGGCACTGTCGGTCACCTTCCAGCGCATGCCGAAACGCTCGGCGATGGGAGCGAAATTTTCCCGTAGCGCGTCCAGGCCGAAGGGCAGCGAATCCGCCAGTATTTCCTCGCGCATGAAAAAGCGTCCCGCGTCCACATCGGAATGATGGTTCGCTTCGCTGATCCAGCCCCGATGCCCGGCAATGAAACCGCTCACCGCGGCAACGATGCCGATCTGGTCGGGACAGGAAAGCGTCAGGGTATAACGGCGGGAAGACAACATGGCAATCTCCAGGAAATACGTTGCTTGCGGCATCGGTAAATGAGGAAGCCTCGTCCGCAAAGGAGGCGTGACGAGTGGTTCGACGCGGTTTTCATCTGGCGCCAGATCCCTGATCCCCGATCCCCGACAGGCAGCCGTCCAGCGCCTTGCCGTCGCGGTGCGTCTCGAAGAAGGCGATGATGCATTGAGCCTGGGTTTTACGAGGTTCGGGGAGTTGGGAAACGAAGGGGCGGATTTCGTTGAAGCTCCAGGTGAATTCGACTTCGGGCGAGAGGGCGGAAATGGCGTCGCGCACGTTCTGCACCGAGGTTTGCGGCTGGGCGAGCCAGAGCAGGAAGGGCATGATGGCGCTGGCTTGATTGGACGCATCCACCTGCGCCAGGACTTGCCGGATCATTTTCACGGCGTCGTCGTGTCTTCCGAGAATGAGCAGGGCTTCCGCAGTGTTTTCCCGGGCGGAAAGGTGCGCGTCGCGCATAGCGGGCGATTCGTCCTGGCCGAAACGCCGCTCGAAATCTTCGAAGACGGCAACGGCCGCGTCGAACTTGCCCTGTTGTGCCAGAGCAGCGATTTTGCTGGAGTATGCCGTGGCGACCAACCCGCGCGTGTCGGGCGTATCGTCCTGGCCGAAACGGCGGTCGAGATCGTCAAGGACGGTAATGACTGCATCGTACCTGCCCCCCTGTCGCAACAAGACAATACTTTTGAGGAAAAGCATCGCGGCGACCTTCTCGCGGATGCCGGGTACATCGCTTTGGCCGAAGCGGCGGTCGACGTCGTCAAGGACGGCGATGGCTGCCTCGTGTCTGCCATGTTGCGACAGGAGCATCCCTTTGACAAGAAGTGTGTCAAGGACATTCTCTCGAATGTCGGGCGTGTCATCCTGGCCGAAACGGCGATCAAGGTCGTCAAAGACGGCGATGGCCGCCTCGATCTGGCCCTGTTGCGACAGGAACACGCCTTTGGATAAAAGGATTCCAGCAACCTTCTCGCGGATGTCGGGCGCATCGTCCTGCCCGAAGCGGCGGTCGATCTCATCATAAACGGCGACCACCTCGTACCGGCCCTGTCGGAACAAGACGGCGCTCTTGCCGTTAAGCGCCTTGATGACCCACGCGCGGATGGCGGGCGAAGCGTCCTGGCCGAA
Organism: Zoogloeaceae bacterium; assembly: GCA_031282665.1. The sequence goes on from JAITDH010000141.1 coordinate 4,816, forward strand.
GCGTCGGTCGATCTCCTCAAAGACAGCAATCGCCGCGTTGCGCTTTTCCTGTTCCTCTGGAGTCGCGCTTTCCTTGCCGGCCGGCTCCGTCGGCTTCTGCGCGGATGGCTGATTGCCATAGAATAAACCGATGCTCACGTTGGGCGACTCTCCCTTCAGGATATCCCCTTTCTCATAAAGCGCCCTGGCGCCCCATTCACGTGCCGCGGGGGATTCGTCCTTGCCGAAACGCCGCACGATTTCGTCCAGGACGGCGATGGCCGCGTCGGGTTGGCCTCGCTCCTTCAACATCATGCTCTTGTTGAAGAACGCCGAGACAACCTGTTCACGCACGGCGAATGAAGTGTCCTGACCGAAACGCCGGTCGAGGTCGTCAAAGACGGCAATGGCCGCATCAAACTGACCCTGTTTCGACAAGGCCACACCCTTGTTGTGAAGCGCCAAGGCAACCTGCCCGCGCACAGCGGGAGATTCATCCTTGCCAAAATGCGGCTCGATTCCGTCAAATACGGCGATGGCCGCGTCGAATTTGCCTTGTTCTCCCAGGATCGCACCTTTGTCGACGAGCGCCTTGGCAACCTGTTCACGCACAGCGAAGGATTCATCCTGGCCGAAACGCTGGTCGACCTCCTCATAGACGGTAATGGCCGCATCGTGTTGGCCCTGCTTTTCCAGCATCAGTCCCTTGTTGAAGAGCGCCGAGGCAACCAAATAGCGCACATCGGGAGACTCATCCTTGCCAAAACGCTGATCGAGGTCGTCAAAGGCAGCGATAGCCGCGTCGGGCTGTCCCTTGTCCCGCAAGAGCACACCCTTGTTGTAACGTGCCAGGACAACAGGCTCGCGCATGATGGGGGAAGTGTCCTGGCCAAAACGCCGGTCGATGTCATCGAAGACGGCAATGGCCGCGTCGGGTTGGCCCTGTCCTTTCAAGACCCAAGCTTTATTGACGAGCACCTTGACAAGCTGTTCTCGCATGGCGGGAGATTCATCCTGGCCGAAACGCCGGTCGATGTCCTCATAGACGGTAATTGCTACATCGGGCTTGCCCTGCCGTTTCAGCATCACGCCCTTGTTGAAGAGTGCTTGGACAACCTGTTCACGCACGTCGGGAGATTCATCCTGACCGAAACGCCGGTCGAGTTCTTCATAGACGGCAATTTCCGCATTGGGTTTACCCTGCTCTCCCAGCATCACACTCTTGCTGAAGAGTGCCAAAGCAACCCATTGGCGCACCTTGGGAGACTTGGCATTGCCAAAACGCTGGCCGAGGTTGCCAAAGACGGCAATAGCCGCGTCGGCCTGGCCCTGGCCCCGCAAGATCATGCCTTTGCCGTAATTCGCCCGGACAACAAGCTCGCGCACGGCGGGGGAGGCGTCCTTGCCGAAACGCCGGTCGATGTCGTCATAGACGGCAATGGCCGCGTCGGGTTTGTCCTGCCGTTCCAGAATCACGCTCTTGTTTATAAGCGCCGAGGCAACCCATTGGCGTACATCGGAAGATTCATCCTGGCCGAAACGGAGGTTGACTTCGTCATAAATGGCGATGACCGCGTCGGACCGCTCCTGGTTTTTCAACGTCACGCCCTTGTAGAAAAGCGCGTTGGCGACCTGTTCACGCACGGCGGGGGATTCGTCCTGGCCGAAACGCCGCTCGATGCCCTCATAAACAGCAATTTCCGCATCGGGCTTGCCCTGCTCTTCCAGAATCACGCCCTTTTTCAAAAGTGCCGAGGCAACCCATTGGCGCACATCGGGAGATTCATCTTGGCCGAAACGCCGGTCGATGTCGTCATAGACGGCAATGGCCGCGTTGGGTTTGTCCTGCCACCTCAGAATCTTGCCCTTGTTCAAGAGCGCCAAGACAACCCATTGGTGCACATCGGGAGATTCATCTTGGCCGAAACGCCGATTGACCTCGTCATAAACGACGATGGCCGCATCAAACTGTTCCTGTTCATGCAGAACCGTACCCTTCTTGAACAGCGCCTTGATATCATCCGTGGGCGCGCAGCGTGTGTCCTGCGCGCCCGATTTTGCCGCGGACGCGCAATTTTCCTGGGTGACGCCGGGATTGCCGTCATTCCGCGCCTGGGCATGCGGCAGGATGCAGGCGAACATGAGCATCGCCACGATCAGGCGGATGGGTTTGCGTTGCTTTTTCGCTACGGAAAATTTGGTTTGCATGTTGGTTTCCTTGATCGGACAATGGACAGCTTCCCATCCTACCTTCCCCTTCCCGCCGCGATCAGGTGGTTGAGCAGGGCCGGGCGGGCGAGCCAGGTCAGGACGTCGTCGAAATCGGCGGTGGGCGGGCCGGACTGGTAGCGGTCGCCGGCGACGGCATTGTCGCCGTCGGGATGGGCGTTGGCGCCGGGGCTGACCAGGATGAAGACGGGACGCTCGTCATCCGTGGTGAGCTTCTCGCCTTGCAGGTTGAAAACTTGCAGGGCATCGGCAAACAGCGTGTCGAGCGCGATGGGCGCGGCGGGATCGGCGAAGCGGCGATCGACGCGATAACGCCAGCTTTGTCCCCAGGGATCGCTACCGCGCATCAGGCCGAGCGTCTTGAAAGGCAGGCGGCCTTCCACGCCGGACGAGGCGCAGCCCGCGGCGGCAAGACCGTCGCCGCCGGTATCCGGACAGGGCAGGTAACCGTGAAGGGCGGCATAGCCCAGGAGCGCGGCGCGGATTTCCGCCATTTCCGCCTCCGCCTGCCGCCATTTCTGCACTTCGCGCTGCCCCGCGAGCGGCAGGGCAAAACGCCCGACGAGCAGGGTCAGGATGAAGAGGACGATGGCAAGCTCGAGCAGGGTAAACCCGCGATCCATGCGGCGGCCGCTCCGCTTGCCCAATTTACATGCCGATGCGTCATGGTAAAACGCCACGAGTCTCCTCCACTTTCGATTGCCTCCGAAACCGCGCGATTATCCCTCTGGAAGAGGAAGGTTTCCAGCGGGGACAATTCGTCGGGAATTGCGGTGTCGGCAAATCACACGTCTTCCGATCCCTGATTTTCGGTTATCGCGGTATAGATCGGGAGGACGGTGGAAGTGTCACGCAACTGGATTTCTCCCGCGGAGCGGGTGGCGTGGCGTTGCAATCGGGCATTGGCGGCTTCTCCGATCACCAGGGAAAAAGGCAGGCTCTTGGCGGCGGATTCCAGGCGGGAGGCGAAGTTGATGCAGTCGCCCACGGCGGTATAGGTGCTGCGGAACGGGGTTCCCAGGTCGCCGACCAGGGCCTTGCCGCTTTCGATGCCGATCCGGACTCGCACCGCGGGCAGCTTGCGGCGGGATTGTTCCCGGTTCAGCGCGCGCACTTCCCGCAGGATCGCCAGCGCGGTTTCCACGGCGCGGTCGGCCTGGTCGGGACAGTCCAGCGGCGCGCCCCAGAAGGCCACCATGCCGTCGCCGCTGTATTTGTCGAGGGTGCCGCCATTTTCCAGGGTCGGCCGGGTCAGGCAGTCGAGGAAGCTCTTGGTCATCTGGGCGGCATCTTCCAGGGAAAGGGCCGAGGTCAGGCGGGTATAGCCTTCCATGTCGGCGATCAGCACGGTGACTTCTTTCAGGGTCGGCTTCAGGCTGTAGGTTTCTCCCCGCCGCTGCAATTCTTCCAGCACCGGCTTGGCGACGTAGTGGGAAAGAATTTCCAGGTTTTGCAGGTTGCGCCGCTGGGTCTGCCACCATTCGTGGGGAATCGCGGTGATGAGCAGCAGGAAATAGCCGGTCAGCGGGGCGAGGATCGACCATTCCGCCTGATGCAGGAAGCCCCAGCTCGTCAGCGTGAGCGAGACGAGCGCCATGCCCAGGAGGAGGAGGATGCTGTTCCAGGCGGAAAGGCGCGCGACGCAGAAAACCGCGAACGCCGTCGTCAGCAGGGTCCACAGGGCCAGCGGCAGGCGTCCGCTCCAGGGCGGGCGCGCCTTGCCTTCCGCCAGGTCGAGGAGGGCCGAGAGGCTTTGCGCATGCACCATGACGCCGGAGACGAGCGGCGCGAGGGGGATGCCGACCCGGTCGCCCAGGCCCAGGGAGGAGGAGCCGATCACCACGAAACGCCCGCGCACCAGTTCCGGCGGGATTTCATGCCGGAACACGGCGGCGGCGGGCAGGACGATGTAGGATTCCAGGGCGTGGCGGAAGGGAATCCGCCAGGGCTTGCCGGCCGGCATGGCGGGCAGGGAAACCGGAGGATTGGCCGCGCAGTCGAGGAGGGCGACGGCAAATTGGGAGTAGGCCTGGTTTTCATACGCCACCTGCAAGGGCGTGCGGCGCAACACGCCGTCCGCGTCCGGCTGGTAGCCGATGTTGCCGACGCAGCGCGCCCGGCTCAAGGCGGCATGATTGCCCACGTAGCCGAAGGCGGGAACGCCGGCGGAGGCATCGCCGGTGAGCAGACCGTTCCCGGCGCGGCCCAGCATGCCCTGGTTCAGGTTCGGATAGCGGGGGGTGAAATCGAAGACCTGGGCCAGTACCAGGGGCGCGTGTTCCGCCAGGGCCGCCAGACGCAGATCGCCGAGGGAATCGCGCACCTCGGGAAAGACGATGTCCACGCCCACCGCGCGGGCCTGGTAGTCGATCAACAGCATTTCCAGGAGATCGGCGATCTGGCTTCTGGGCCAGGGCCAGGTGCCGAACTGGCGGATGGATTCGTCGTCGATATCCACCACCACCACCCGGTTTTCCGGCGCGGGATCGGCCATGCGCTGCACCAGGAAATCCTTCAACCCTTCGTCGAAGCGTTCCAGAAGAACGGGACGGCCATATTCCGCCCAGAATACGACCGCGCAGGCCAGGAAAACCAGGAGGATCTTGACCGGCCGCAAGGGGAATTTCGCCACTTTCATCGCCCTTCCTCCTTTTGCGTATCGTGGTACGAATCGTGGCACGAGTGGTACAAAGCGTGGCGCGACAGTACCTGCCGATATACCTCCCGGGTTTCCCGGGCGGCGCGCCGCCAACTGAAGGCGGCGGCCCTGGCCCTTCCCCGGCGGGCGAAGTCGGCGGCCTCATCGGGATTTTCCAGCAGGCGTCGCAAGCCTTGGGAAAAGCCGTCCACATCGTCCGGGTCCGCCATCAGGCCCGCGTCCCCCACCACCTCCGGCAGGGAAGTCCGGTTCGAGGTCATGACTGGCACGCCGGAAGCCATGGCCTCCAGGGGCGGCAGGCCGAAGCCCTCGTAGCGGGAAGGATAGGCAAAGGCGGCCGCGCCGGCGTACAGGAAAGGCAAGGACTCGTCCGGGACATAGCCGGGAAAGCGGATTTCTCCCTTGCGCACCAGTTCCTCGACGCCTTGCCGCATATTCTCGCAATGCCAGCCGGACATGCCGGCGACCACGAGCGGATAGCGCCGGCGCAGGGAATCCGGCAGGGCGCGATAGGCGGCGAACAGGACGGGCAGGTTTTTCCGCGGCTCCAGGGTGCCGACGCACAGCAGATAGCCGCCGGGAATCAGGCCCAGGCCAGCCAGGGGCGCGCGCAATTCGGCGTCCGCGCGGGGATGGAAGCGGGAATCGGCGGCCAGATGGATGACCTCGAGACGCTCTTCCTCCACCCCGAACCAGCGCCGCACCGCTTCCCCGGTCGCGGCGGAAACCACGATGATCCGCTCGGCGCGCGCAATGGAAGCCGGCAATTCCCGCTGCATCAGCCGCACCCGCTCCCGGGGATGCGTTTCCGGGTGATCGAAACAGGAGAGATCATGGACGGTGAGAACCAGCGGGCCATCGTAAGGCAGGGCCATGAACCCCGGCTCGTGGTACAGGGCATCCCCGCCGAATTTCCCGGCCTGCCAGGCGAAGAGGCGTTTCTGCGCCAGTTGGCGCAAGGTCCGCGGACGGGGCGCCAACTGCCGCGCCAGCCGGTAAACCTCCCGCAGTACCCGCCCCGTCCCCGGCGAAGGCAGGCGAACCCCCGCCGCGAAACGCGCGCCGTAAAACATGTGGATTTGCGTGTCGAGTTCCTCCAGCGCCTGGAACAGGTGGCGGACATACTGCCCGATGCCGGTCAGTGGCGCCAGCAGGGATGTGCCGTTGACGAGAATTTTCATGCAAGGGGCCGGACGATGGATGATGCGCCGGGAGGCGCGGATTGGGTATTGTAATGGACGAAAAAGCCCCGAAAAACCCCAAAAAAGAGGAATGCCTGTTATCGGGCGTGGTTTCCTGTATCATGTCGGGCTTGTTTCCGGGCTTGCTTTTTTTGAACCCCATTTTTCGAGAGGATTGTCATGTTGGTAAAAAAGATTTCCAC
>JAITDH010000151.1 GCA_031282665.1 Zoogloeaceae bacterium
GATCAGCAAGCCGAACCTGAAGCTGATGGTCGAATTGCTGGGCATCCCGATCGAACATGTGGAAACCCTGCCGCCGCCCGCCCTGCTGGTCACGGTCGATTGCCAGTACGGGGCGGGCAACGTCACGCGCTTCGCGGCGGACACGATCGCGGTGTTCGATCATCACTGGCCGGAGATCGCCGAAACCGAAAACATCGTCATCCGCCCAGCCCTGGGCAGTTGCGCGACCCTCGTCTGGGATCTGATGCGCGAGGCCGGCTTCGACTTTTCCGCCGACCCGGAAGTCTACAACGCGCTTTACTACGGTCTTTTTTCCGACACCAACCATTTTGCCGAAATCCGGCATCCGCTCGATCACGACCTGGCGGAATTCATGCCGACCGACTGGGCGGTCATGAAGCGGCTGAAGCATTCCGAACTCTCCATGGACGAGTTGGCCGTCGTCTCCAATTCCCTCGCGTCGCCGCAGGTCATCGGGGACATGGGCCTATTTCTCACCGAGCCGTGCGACCCCAACATCCTCGGTTTTTCCTCCGACATCGCGCGCCAGGTCGACCAGTTTTCCTACTGCATCGTGTATTGCCACCTTCCGGCCGGGCTGAAGCTCTCCATCCGCAGCACATCGCGCGAGGTCATGGCCAACGAGCTGGCCGCCTTCCTGACCAGGGAAGCGGGTTCCGGCGGCGGCGGCATCGAAAAGGCCGGCGCCTATCTCAGTTACACGGGCATCGAGAAAGCCACGCCGGGCACATCGCCGGACGATTACCTGCAGGCGCGGATACGAAAATACCAGGAGAATTACGATCTCATCTACTGCGACCATCACGACCTGGATTTTTCCGCCGCGCAACGCTTCGTGAAGCTCCGTCATCCGCTGGGCTTCGCGCGCCTGGCGGACATGTTTGCCGAAAACACCCACATCTGCGTCCGCACCCTGGAAGGCGACATCGACATGCTGGCATCGGGCGACGTCTACATCATGATCGGCATCGACAACGAGGTCTATCCGATTCGCCGCGAGAAATTCGAGCGGGAATACGACATCCTCCCGGACGCCTATGTTTCCACCGCTGAATACCCGCCGTCGATCATCGAAATCATGCAGGGGAAAAGGCTGTCCCTGCTGCCCTTCGTCCATAGCTGCGTTCCCAAGAAGACGAAGAGCATCCGTGCCATGCCGCTTGCCAAGGACACCAAGGTGTTTGCCGACTGGGACAAGGAAAGATACTTCCTCGGCAAGGCGGGGGATTATCTCGTCGTGCCGGAACAGGATCATCACGATGTCTATGTGGTCTCGCAAAAAATCTTTCCACGCACCTATACTCCCGCGGTCGACGGCCGCTAATCCAGGCGGCCGGATGTCCAGGATCGCCTGCCTCGCCTTGCTGGCGGCCTGCCTGTTCCTTGCCTCGCCAGCCCATGCCGGGCCCGACCAGCGCGCCCTGGCGCTGGTGGACGCGGCGCGGGCGCAGATCGGCGTGACCCGTTTCTACGATGGCGGTTATCAGCGGCTGGATTGGCCGAATGGCGACGTGGACGTGGAACGCGGGGTATGCTCCGATGTGGTGATCCGCGCCTATCGCCAGGCCTTCCAGCATGATTTGCAGGTGGCCGTGCACCAGGATATGAAACGCGCCTTCTCGGCCTACCCGCGACGGTGGGGATTGAAAACGCCCGACCGCAACATCGACCACCGCCGCGTGCCCAATCTACAGGTTTTCTTGACGCGGCGCGGCGCGAAACTGGAGGCGGAAGAAGCCTTCCGTCCAGGCGATCTGGTAACCCAGACCGTGGCCGGGCATCTGCCGCATATCGTCATCGTATCGGACAAACAAAGCGCGGACGGAAAGCGCTATCTGGTCATCCACAATATCGGCGCGGGAACCGTGGAAGAAGACACGCTCCTGACCTTTCCCATAACCGGGCATTATCGTTATTTTCCGTGATTTTCCGTGATTTTCCGTGAGACTCAGGGTTGGGCCGGCATCGAGCGATGTATCATTGCCTCTTTCCCGTCATGTCCATTGCATCATGAAACCTCGTCTTTTGTTCATTTTGTCCTTCGTCCTTCTTGCGGGCGCCGCCTGCGGGATGAAAGGTCCCCTGGAGAAACCCGCCGGACCGCCGCCGCCTTCGCTGTATGAGCGGCTGTCGAATACGGCGGACGAGCCGGCGCAAGCCGATGGAGCGGCGCAATGAGTCTGCCGGGTTCCCCTCATCTTGCCTTCCGGCAAGGCATCCTGCATGTCGAGGACATTCCCCTGCCGCGGGTGGCGGAAGAATTCGGCACGCCTTGCTATGTCTACTCCCGCGCTGCCCTGGAAGCCGGCTGGCGGGAATTCCAGACGGCGCTGGCGGCGCATCCGGCGGGGGCGGGCAGTCTCCTTTGCTACGCGCTCAAGGCGAATTCCAATCTGGCGATCCTGAATCTCTTCGCGCGCCGGGGGGCGGGCTTCGACATCGTTTCCGGCGGCGAACTGCAACGGGTGCTGGCGGCGGGAGGCGAAGCCGGGAAGGTGGTCTTTTCCGGCGTGGGCAAGACAGAAGCGGAAATGGAACAGGCGCTCCTTGCCGGCATCCTCTGTTTCAACGTCGAATCCGCGCCCGAACTGGAACGTCTCGCCGCCGTCGCCAGGCGGCTGGGCAAGGTTGCGCCCGTCAGCCTGCGCGTCAATCCCGACGTCGACCCGAAAACCCATCCTTACATCTCCACTGGCCTGAAAAGCGCCAAGTTCGGCGTCGACATCGCCGAAGCGCCCGGACTCTATGCCCATGCCCACGCCTCGCCGCATCTCGCTGTGCGCGGCATCGACTGCCACATCGGCTCGCAGATTACCGACATCGCCTCCTTCGGCTAAGCCCTGGAACGGGTGCTGGCCTTGCGGGAGAAGCTGGCAAAAAGCGGCATCCCCGTTGCCCACCTCGACCTGGGCGGCGGCCTGGGCATCCAGTACCGCCAGGACGAAACGCCCGTCGATGTGGCGGACTATCTGGCGCCCTTGCTGGCGCGCCTGGAAGGACGCTCCCTGCGCCTCATCCTGGAACCCGGCCGCCGCCTGGTCGGCAATGCCGGGGTGCTGCTGACCAGGGTGGAATACATGAAGCGCGGCGCGGAAAAGAATTT
>JAITDH010000157.1 GCA_031282665.1 Zoogloeaceae bacterium
CAATGGCATTATTCCAGATCTCCGAGCCCGGCGAATCGACCGCGCCGCACCAGCACCGGTTGGCCGCGGGGATCGACCTGGGAACGACGCATACCCTGGCGGCCACGGTGAAGAACGGCATCGCCCTGGTATTGAACGACGAGGAAGGCCGCCCGCTCCTGCCTTCCGTCGTGCGTTACACGCCGGAGGGGGGAATAACGGTGGGACACGAGGCGTTGCGCTGGCGGGCGCGGGACCCGAAGAACACGATCGTTTCCGTGAAACGCTTCATGGGGCGCGGACGGCAGGACATCGCGCATGTCGAATCCATGCCTTACGATTTCGTGGAAAGCTCCGGCATGGTGCGGGTGAGGACGCGCGCCGGGGAAAAAAGCCCGGTGGAAATCTCCGCCGAAATTCTCCGCGTCGCCAGGGCGCGCGCCGAGGCGCATCTGGGCGGCGAACTGTTGGGCGCGGTCATCACGGTGCCCGCCTATTTCGACGAGGCCCAGCGGCAGGCGACGAAGGACGCCGCGAAGCTGGCGGGCCTGAATGTGCTCCGGCTCCTGAACGAGCCGACCGCGGCGGCGATCGCCTACGGGCTGGATAACGCCGCCGAGGGGATTTACGCGGTCTACGACCTGGGCGGGGGGACCTTCGACATTTCCATCCTGAAGCTCTCGCAGGGCGTCTTCGAAGTGCTCGCCACGGGCGGGGATTCCGCCCTGGGAGGGGACGATTTCGATCAGCGCATTTTCTGCTGGATACTGGAACAGGCGAAGCTGCCACCGCTCGCGCCGGAGGACGCGCAGCTCATCATGACGAGTGCGAAGGAGGCGAAGGAATTCCTCTCCCGCCACGATCTCGCCCCGATCACGGTCAAGCTCGCCAGCGGCACGGTGGATCTGACGCTGGATACGAAAACCTTTGCCGGCATCACCGACAACCTGGTGGCGAAGACCTTGCAGGCCGCCAGGAAGGCCCTGCGCGACGCGAAGCTGACGCCGGAGGAGGTGCGCGGCGTGGTGATGGTGGGCGGCTCCACCCGGATGCCGCAGGTGCAGCGGGCGGTGGCCGAGTATTTCGGGCGCGAGCCTCTGAACAACCTCGATCCGGACAAGGTGGTCGCCCTCGGCGCGGCGATCCAGGCCAATCTCCTCGCCGGCAACAAGACCGGCAACGGGGACTGGCTCCTCCTCGACGTGATCCCGCTCTCCCTGGGCCTGGAGACCATGGGCGGGCTGACGGAGAAGATCATTCCGCGCAACGCCACGATTCCCGCCGCCCGCGCGCAGGATTTCACCACCTTCAAGGACGGCCAGACGGCGATGGCGATCCACGTGGTGCAGGGGGAACGGGAGATGGTCGCTGATTGCCGCAGCCTGGCGCGCTTCGAATTGAAGGGCATTCCGCCGATGGTCGCCGGCGCGGCGAAGGTCCGGGTGACCTTCCAGGTCGATGCCGACGGGCTGCTTTCCGTCTCCGCCCGCGAAGAGACTTCCGGCGTGGAGGCGAAGGTCGTCGTCAAGCCTTCCTACGGACTTTCCGACGACGAAATCGCCGCCATGCTGAAGGATTCCATCACCCACGCCAGGGACGACGCCCAGCGCCGGGCATTGAAGGAAGCGCAGGTGGAAGCCCAGCGTCTCATCGAGGCGACCGAGGCGGCCCTGAAGGAAGACGCGCATCTCCTGGCGCGCGAGGAAATCGCCCGCATCGAAACCGCCGTTGCCCGCTTGCAATCGCTCGTGCTGGGCGACAACCGACGGCAGATCACCCTGGCGATGGACGATCTCGCCTTCGAGACGCAGGAATTCGCCCACCGGCGCATGGACCAGAATGTCCGGCGGGCATTGTCCGGGAAAAGCATGGCGGAACTGGAAACGATCACGACGTTCGGCGGAAAGGACAAGGCATGACCCGGATCATCGTCCTGCCGCACACGGAAATCTGCCCCGCGGGCGCGGTCATCGAGGCGGATCCCGGCGAATCCCTCTGCAACGCCCTGCTCCGGCACGCCATCGAAATCGACCACGCCTGCGAAATGTCCTGCGCCTGCACCACCTGCCACGTGATCGTGCGCGAAGGCTTCGCCTCGCTCGCCCCCGCCGACGAGCTCGAAGAGGACATGCTCGACAAGGCCTGGGGCCTGGAACCCCATTCCCGTCTCGCCTGCCAGAGCATCGTGGGCGCCGAGCCGCTCACGGTGGAAATTCCCCGCTACAGCATCAACCAGGTGAAGGAAGGCAAGCAGGCGTGAAAGGGAGGGGCAGGAACGGAGCGCGTTTGCGCCCGTCCTATCCCTTCTCCGCCCGCCGGATGGCTTCCAGATAGACCTGCGTGTCGGGCATTTTCCCCTCGCGTTGCGCGGCCCAGAGGATTTCGCCCAGGGTTTCGAGCAGGACATGCTCGGCGGCATGCGCCTCCATGCGCTGGACGAGACGCGCAAAAGCGGCGCGGATGCCGCAGGGCTGGTCGATGGACAGCTGTTCGGCAATGGCCAGATGCAGGGAAAGATGCA
>JAITDH010000197.1 GCA_031282665.1 Zoogloeaceae bacterium
GATGCCGCAAAGCCCGGCCGGAAGACCAAGACCGTGGTCAAGCATGCCTTTCTCGATGAAAGCGAATTGCAGACCCGGGCGGAAGAAGAACGCCGCCAGCGTGAGTTGCTCGAACGCCAGGAAAAGGAATTCCGCGAAAAGCAGGTGCGCCAGGCCGAGATTGCCCGCCTGAGAAAAGAGGCGGAAGAAAAGAAAGCCGCCGCCAAGCAGGCGACCGAGGCCGCGCGCCTCGTCGTGGCGCAGAGCGGCAGCGAGAAGGAAGGCGAGCACGCCAAGAAACCCGTGCACAACAAAAAGCCGGAAGGGGAAAAGAAGGGCAGGAGCGACAAGGAAGCCTGGAGCGACGGGCGCAAGAAGGGCCTGCGGACCCGGGGCGCCAACGGGGGCGCCAACAGCGGCAACAACTGGAAGGAAGGGGCGCGGCATCACGGCAAGCGTGGTCGCGCCGAAACGAGTGAAGGCAGCTTCCAGGCGCCCACCGAACCCATCGTGCGTGAAATCCACGTGCCGGAGACCATTTCCGTCGCCGACCTCGCGCACAAAATGTCCGTGAAGGCCGGGGAAGTCATCAAGGTGCTGATGAAAATGGGATCGATGGTGACGATCAACCAGGTGCTCGACCAGGACACCGCGATGATCGTGGTCGAGGAAATGGGGCATACCGCGGTTGCCGCCAAGCTCGATGATCCGGACGCCTTCCTCGACATGAACGCCGGCGTCCCCCACGACGCCCTCCTCGAGCCGCGCGCGCCGGTGGTGACGGTCATGGGACACGTCGACCACGGCAAGACCTCGCTCCTCGATTCCATTCGCCGCGCCAAGGTCGCCTCCGGCGAAGCGGGCGGCATTACCCAGCATATCGGCGCCTACCACGTGGAAACCGAGCGCGGGATGGTCACCTTCCTCGACACGCCGGGGCACGAAGCCTTTACCGCCATGCGCGCGCGCGGCGCCCAGGCCACCGACATCGTCATCCTGGTCGTGGCGGCCGACGACGGCGTCATGCCGCAGACGCGGGAAGCGATCCACCACGCCCAGGCCGCCAATGTGCCCATCGTGGTGGCGGTCAACAAGATCGACAAGCCGGAAGCCAACCCGGAGCGGGTCAAGCAGGAACTGGTCGCCGAAGGGGTGGTGCCGGAAGAATATGGCGGCGACGCACAGTTCATCAACGTTTCCGCGAAAAAAGCCATCGGCATCGACGAACTGCTGGAAAAGGTGCTCCTGCAAGCCGAAATCCTCGAACTCAAGGCGCCGCGCAAGGTCCCGGCCAAGGGGCTGATTATCGAAGCCCGGCTGGACAAGGGGCGCGGCCCCGTCGCCACCATGCTGGTGCAATCCGGCACCCTGCGGCAGGGCGACATGCTGCTTGCCGGGCAGGTCTTCGGCAAGATCCGCGCCATGCTCGATGAAAACGGCGATTCCATCAAGGAAGCCGGCCCCTCGATCCCGGTGGAAATCCTCGGGCTTTCCGATGTTCCGGCGGCGGGCGAAGAAGCCTTCGTCCTTGCCGACGAGCGGAAGGCGCGGGAAATCGCCCTCTTCCGGCAGGGCAAGTTCCGCGACGTGAAACTCGCCCGGCAGCAGGCCGCCAAGCTCGACTCCATGTTCAACCAGATGGGCGAGGGCGAGGTGAAATCCCTGCCGCTCATCATCAAGGCCGACGTGCAGGGTTCGCAGGAAGCGCTCACGCACGCGCTCGTCAAGCTCTCCTCCGAGGAAGTGCGGGTGAATGTCATCCACGGCGCCGTCGGCGGCATCAGCGAATCCGACGTCAACCTCGCGCAGGCCTCCGGAGCGGTCATCATCGCCTTCAACATCCGCGCCGACGCCAATGCCCGCCGGCTGGCGGAAAGTTTCGGCGTCGACATACGCTACTACAACGTCATCTACGATGCCGTCGACGAAGTCAAGGCCGCCCTTTCCGGCATGCTGGCGCCGGAAAGGCGCGAGATCGTCACCGGCCAGGTCGAAATCCGCCAGGTCTTCCTGATCTCCAAGGTCGGCGCGATTGCCGGCTGCCAGGTGCAGGACGGCATCGTGCGCCGCACCTCCCGCGTGCGCCTGCTGCGCAACAACGCGGTGATCTGGGATGGCGAACTCGCTTCCCTCAAGCACTACAAGGATGACGTGAAGGAAGTCAGGGCGGGCACCGATTGCGGCCTTTCCCTGAAGAATTTCAACGACATCCAGGAGGGCGACCAACTGGAAGTCTACGAAATCCAGGAAGTCGCCCGGACCTTGTAGCCGCCGGGGAAACAGGAGGCGGGGAAATCCTTTCCCCGCCTCCATCCGCAAAGGATCGCACATGAAGAACTTCTCCCGCGCCGAGCGCATTTCGGAACAGATCCGCCGGGACCTGGCGAGCATCATCCAGGGGGAACTCAAGGATCCCCGCATCGGCATGATCAGTCTCACGGCGGTGGACATCACTTCCGACTACGCGCACGCCAAGGTATTTTTCACCACCCTGGATATTTCCCACCTGCCGGAGATACAAAAGGGCCTGGCGCGCGCCTCCGGTTTCCTGCGCCGGGAACTGGGCCGCCGCATCCGCATCCACACCCTGCCCGAACTCCATTTCGTCCATGACGACTCCCTCGAACGCGGCGCCAACCTCTCCCGCCTGATCGACGAAGCCGCCGCCATGGCAAGCGAGGAACAGGAACCGGGGAAAGAGTGCCGGACATGAACATGGGCACGGTTCAGAATGGAGGAAGCGAGAGCGGAAATCCCTCCTCGTCATTGCGAGGCGCGAAGCGACATGGAAACCCGAAGTGCGTTCCAACGGTTTCCACCGATGTCCGCAACCACTTGAAGATATTGGATTTCCAGCTTTTCATGATCTTCTGAAAGCAACTGAAATCCACTGGATGGACGGCACGACAATCCAGGCCATGACTCGACAACCAAGGAGTTTGACATGGCACTCACAGACACTACCGTCCGGCAAGCGAAGGCGACCGGCAAAGCTTACACCATTGGCGATATTGATGGACTGTCCCTCGCAGTTTCCCCCAAGGGCGGTAAATCCTGGCATTTTCGTTACTACTGGGGCAACCGGCAAAAACGCATGTCGCTGGGCACCTACCCGGAAGTCTCTTTGCGGGAAGCGCGCCAGGCTCGTGACGAAGC
>JAITDH010000272.1 GCA_031282665.1 Zoogloeaceae bacterium
CTGGAACTCCTGGCGGCAGCCGGAATGGTGTGCGGCCTGCCGAAATTTGCCGGGGATGTGGCGCGGACGCGCGCTTCCAGCCCCACTTAGCAGGTGCTCAATAGCGCGCTGATGACGGCTGGTTGCGGCTATACATTCGCCGAAGCGAGGGCCGACACGGAATTCTGGGGACGGCTGGTGGAATCAGCGGTTGGCGCACATCTGGCCAATGCCGCGCAACGCGGCGAATGTGCCCTGCATTACTGGCGCGAAAGGAACATGGAGGTGGATTTCATCGTCCGCGCGGGGCGCAAACTCATCGCCATCGAAGTCAAAAGCGGCAGGACACCTGTCGCGCACGCGGGCACATCGGCCTTTATGAACGCCTTCCATCCGCACAGGTCGCTGCTGGTTGGCGCGGACGGCCTGGACATGGCAACCTTCCTGACGCAATCCGTTGCCGCGCTGGTTGGGTAGGTTGGATGAGCCGAAGGCGCAATCCGACATTCGTTCATCACCGGCGCGAAGCGCCGCTGTTCTCCGATTTGCGATGCTGCGCATCGGTGTGGGTGGAATGTCGGATTGCGCTTCGCTTATCCAACCTACAAAACCAACGCCACATCACCCGCCTCGTCATTGCGGCAAAACTTTCCTCCACTTTTAATTGCACCCCCCATTTCGACAGGCATTGCCTCCCGAGACGCTTTCGGTCATAATTCTCTGTTTTCTGACCAGGCCAATATCGCCGGTCGCTCTTTGCAAGGAATCGATATGAAAGACGGCATCCATCCCGACTATGAAGAAATCCAGGTGACCTGCTCCTGCGGCAACACCTTCACGACCCGCTCCACCATGAAGAAGGCATTGCATGTGGAAGTCTGCTCCGCCTGCCATCCTTTTTACACGGGCAAGCAGAAAATCGTCGACACCGCCAGACGGGTCGAGAAATTCAACCAGAAATTCGGTGTGCTGCGCGCCGGCAAGTCCGCCGCCGCCTGATTTCCGGTTTTATTCATTCTTCGCATAAAGGCAGCTTTACGCTGCCTTTATGCTATATGCAGCCCATGCGCCTTTCTTCCCTGCCCCGTCCTCTCGCATTGCCACCGACCGGCTGGACGCTGGCGGGATTGCTGGCGTTCTATGTGCTGGCCGGGCTGTTCGGGCACGACCCCTGGGCAAATGAAGACGTCGTGCATCTGGCGGTCGCGCGCGATTTCCTCGATCCCGGACATGGCCTGGGGCTGTCGCTCGCCGGACGGCCTTTTCTCGCCGCGCCGCTTTACTACTGGAGCGCCGCCCTGACCGAGATGGCGTTCGCCTGGTGCATGCCGACGCACGACGCCCTGCGTTTTGCCAGCGGCTTATGGACGGCGCTCTCCCTGGCGGCGCTCTATTATGCCGGGCGGGAAATGTTCGGCCAGTTGGCCGCCGCCGCGACGCCGCTGCTGATGGCGGGCAGCTTCGGCCTCATCGTGCATGCCCATGAGGCGCAGCCCATGTTGGTGTTGCTGGCGGCCATCAGTTTCTGGCTGCTCGCCGTCGTCCTCCTGCCGCGCAAACCCAAGACCGCCGCTTCCCTGCTCTGCCTGTCGCTCTCCCTGGCGGCGCTGGGCGCGGGGCTGGCCGGCTGGCTCATCTTGTTGCTGGCGCTTTTCCTGCCGCTTTTTCTTCCCTTCGCCTTTTCCGCCACCCTGCGGCAAAAGGCGGTGTTCGTGCTCTGGGCCGTGGCAGGCAATCTGCTGGTTCTCGCGGCAATCGGCGGGCTGCTCCATCTCGCCGCGCCGGACTGGCTGTCCGCCTGGCTTTCCCGTGAAATGGCGCTGTTTTCCGGCGACTGGCGCTATCCCAGGGATCTGCTGGAACTTTGCCGGCTCTTGCCCTGGTTTTCATGGCCGCTCTGGCCGCTGGCGGGATGGACGCTGTGGCGCAACCGCCGGGCATGGCGGCGGATGGAAATCCTGCTTCCCCTGGGCCTGTTTCTCCTTCTTTTCCTGCTGATGCCCGCCTTCTTCGCCGTCCGCAAGAGCAGCGCGATCCTGCTCCTGCCCCCGCTTGCGCTCCTGGCCACGCCGGGAGGTCTGACCCTGCGCCGGGGGGCGGCGAATGCCTTCGACTGGTTCTCCGGCATGGTTTTCAGCATTTTCGCCATTCTCCTCTGGACGGGTTGGAGCGCGATGATTTTCGGCTATCCGGCGCGGCTGGCGCGACGGGCCGTCGAACTGGAACCGGGTTTCGTGGGCCGTTTCGATCCCTGGTTTTTCGTCCTCGCCCTGCTGGTCACCCTGTGGTGGATCTGGCTCGCCCTGGCCATGCCCCGTTCCCCCTATCGCGCCTTGACCCGCTGGAGCATCGGGCTGGCGGTGGGCTGGCTGCTCGCGGTTTCCCTCTGGCTGCCCTGGATCGACTACGGGAAAAGCTACCGCGGCACGGCGGCGATGCTCGTCCGCCACCTGCCGCGGGATGACGCGCGGCGGGAAGAAAACTGCATTGCCGCGTGGCAATTGAGCGAAGCGCAGATTGCCGCCTTTGCCTATTTCGAACGCCTGCGGCTCACGCCCTTGCGGGAAGGTGGCCATTGCCGCTGGCTCCTGGTCGAAGGCCGCTCGCGGAGCGAACTGACGCCTCCGGATGCGGGCTGGCAACTCGTCTGGGAAGGCAACCGCCCGAGCGACAGGCGCACGCGCTTCAGCCTTTATCGGCGGGAGGAAGCGGCGGATTGACCCGGTGCGAGGCAAGAATTTGTCGGGACTACCGGATGCGCCATGGGCAAAGTCCTATGGCTCTTTTTTTCCGGCTTCATGTATTTCTCTGATTTCCTGGTACAGCTTGCCCATCGCACTGTAAATGTCATCATCCAGGTTTCTATCCCCCGGGTTATAGGCATAGCGTTTCCCGTCATATTTGATGATCCTGCTCAGGGGCTTGGGGGGATTCGGCCTAATAGCAGTCGGTTCATCGAAACCCCATGTCACGCTTGCCGTCAGCCGGATGTCCGCAAAACCATGCGTGGATGTTTTTTCAATGGAAATGGTTTTTTCCGAATCCATTTCCACATTGAAACCGCAACGATCCATACCCTCGGAACCAACGCGGCCCAGCAATCCACGCCGCATGGTTGCAAAGAAAACCGGCCGCAGCTTGCGTCCTTCCATCACGTAGAGAATAAGCTCGTCTCCCCAAGTTCCGTCCCCACAATTTCTGCCATTTCTTGTATCCAATCGCAGACCAAACGCCCTGACATTCTTTGCCAGAACATAACGTGCCGTATCGATCCTGATCGAGTACGGGCCGACCTCGGTTGCAGCATCCTCGCCGAGGATACCCGAATAGGACGAAATCACCCGCTTGCGCGTGTTGTCGTAGACCACGAGCAGGAGTTTTTTCTCATATTCGACCTTTGCATCGTAGGCAAACGCGGCAATGACGC
>JAITDH010000036.1 GCA_031282665.1 Zoogloeaceae bacterium
ATGGAAACGATCAGGCTGACGACGGCGCAGGCATTGGTGCGCTTTCTGGACCAGCAGTATGTTTCTTTCGACGGAGAAGAAAGCAAATTCGTCGAGGGCATTTTCACGATCTTCGGCCACGGCATCGCCGTCGGACTGGGGCAGGCGCTGGACGAGGATCCCGGCGCGCTCAAGGTCTTCCAGGGGCGCAACGAGCAGGGCATGTGCCACGCGGCGACCGCCTTCGCCAAGCAGCACCGGCGGCGCAGGATCATTGCCTGCGCGTCCTCCGTCGGCCCCGGCGCGGCCAACATGGTGACGGCCTGCGCCACGGCGACGGTGAACAACCTTCCGCTGCTGGTGTTTCCCGCGGATACCTTCGCTTCCCGCCAGCCCGACCCGGTGCTCCAGCAACTGGAGCAATCCATGAGCCTCGCCGTCACCACCAACGACGCCTTCAAGCCGGTATGCAAATACTGGGACCGGATCACGCGTCCCGAACAACTGATGACCGCCCTGATCAACGCCCTGCGCGTGCTCACCGACCCGGCGGAAACCGGCGCGGTCTGCGTCGCCCTGTGCCAGGACGTGGAAGGCGAGAGCTACGACTACCCCGACTATTTTTTCCAGAAACGGGTGCACCGCATCGTCCGCCAGGCCGCCGCGCCGGAGGAGATCGAGGACGTGGCCGCGGCCATCGCCAGCGCGAAGCGTCCCCTCCTCGTCGTGGGCGGCGGCGTGAACTATTCGGAAGCCGGCGAGGTACTGGAAGATTTCTGCGCCGAATTCCAGATTCCCTTTGGCGAAACCCAGGCCGGCAAGAGCGCGTGCCGGTCGGGACATCCCCTGTGCCTGGGCGGCATCGGCGTGACCGGCACCCTGGCGGCCAACACGATCGCCGAGGACGCGGACCTGGTCCTCGCCGTGGGGACGCGGCTCGGGGACTTCGCCACGGGTTCGAAGAGCCAGTTCAAGAACCCGGCGGTGCGGATCGCGAGCATCAACAACAACCGCTATCACGCTTCCAAGATGGACGCGGTCAAGGCGGTGGGCGACGCCAGGGCCACTCTGGAAAAGCTTGCGGCGCGGCTGCGGGAAAAAGCTTACAGGAGCGCCTACCGGAACGAAATCCGCGACGCCAAGGCCGCCTGGGACGCCGAAATGCAGCGTCTGGGAAGTATCACTTACGGAGACGATTTCGAGCCGATCATCAAAAACCGCGATCCCCGGACCCTCCCCGAATTCGTCGCCCTCCACGCCGGCGGAATCACGCAGACCGCGGCGATCCGCGCCGTACGCGAGAGCATCGGTGCGGAGGACGTCATCGTTACCGCCGGCGGGAGCCTGCCGAGCTGCCTGCAACGGATGTGGACGACGGAACGGCGGGGCGGCTATCACGCGGAATACGGCTATTCCTGCATGGGCTACGAAGTGGCTGCCGCGCTGGGCGTCAAGCTGGCCGTTCCCGATTGCGAAGTCTACGCCTTCGTCGGAGACGCCAGCTTCCAGATGCTGCACAGCGAGATCATGACCGCGATGCAGGAGCGGGTGAAGATCAATATTCTCCTCTTCGACAACTGCGGCTTCGGCTGCATCAACAATTTGCAGATGAACCACGGGGTGGGGAGCCTGGCCACGGAATTCCGCTACCGGGACGCCAAGGGGGAGATCAAGGGCGATCTCATCCCCGTCGATTACGCGAAGGTGGCGAGCGGCTACGGACTCAAGACCTACACCGCCCGCAGCATCAGTGAACTGCAATCCGCCATCGCGGACGCAAGGCGGCAAAGCGTCTCCACGCTGATCGACCTGAAGGTCATTCCCAAAACCATGACCGACGGCTACAAAACCTGGTGGAACGTCGGCGTGGCCACCACGTCGGAAAAACCGCAAGTCCGCGAAGCCGCAACACGCGTTCTGGAAATGCGCGGGAAGGCAAGGAAGTATTGAACGAACCGTCGGAGCAATCGTCCCGCCCGCAACGCAGGCCGGAAGCACCGCCGCATCTTTCAACGCCGCGCGGGTGGCGTTTGCGCCCATAAACCGAACTTTGACACGGGAACTCTCATGAAAATATCCATGAACACCACGGCAACCATGCACGGCAACGTCATCGGCGACATACGCATCGCCAGGCAGGCCGGATTTGCGGGGATCGAATTGCAGGACCCCCATTTGTACCGGTATCTGGATTTGGGACTGCCTCTGAGCCGCCTGGTAAAGGAACTGGACGGCATCGAGGTTTCCGCCGTGGGATGCCTGCACGACATCGCCAATCATGGCCGTCCGGACGGGCCGTTTCTCACGGCGGTGGACAGGATGTGCTCCATTGCCAGGGAACTGGGGGCGCCGATGATCCAGGCCATCACCGGGCCGGACGATTCCTATTTCATTCGGGACTATCGCGAAGGACGGGTCGCCAGGGACGACGCCCGTTATCGGGACGTTCTCGGCCTCACCCCTGCCGAAATGGTCGAGTACACGGCTTCCGGAGTGGCCAAGGCCGCCAGGATTGCCGCCGGATACGGGCTCAAAATCTTTCTGGAGCCCCTGGCGGCGGCTCCGGTGAATACGATAAGACAGGCCGTCCAGATCATCGAGGCCGCCGGATGCGACAACGTGGGAGTGGTGATCGACTTCTGGCATGTGTGGACCGCGGGCGAGACTCCCGAATACATCGCTTCCCTCGATAAAGCGCTCATTTACAACGTCCACCTTTGCGACGGTCTGGAATTCGACCGCCGCAAGCCTCCGCTCGAACCGGAACTGCGCGACGTGTGGCTGGGAGAAGGCGCCATCCCTTTGAAGGAGTGGATCGACGCCGTGAAATCCACCGGCTATGACGGATGGTATACCTGCGAAACCTTTTGCAGACGCGCTTTCGAGGAAGACCCGCTGAAAACGGCGGTGACGATCAAGAACTACATGGATTATCTTTTTTTGTAGAAGGAGAGTGATATGAAAGCAGGCAATATCCGGCTTGGGGTCCATCCCAACGCCTGGACCAACGACGACCTTCCCGAATTGGGCGGGGAGATTCCCTTTGAACAGTGCGTCAGCGAAATGGCGCTGGCCGGTTATACCGGCAGCGAGATCGGGAACAAGTATCCCCGGGATCCTAAGGTCTTGAACAAGGCGCTGGAACTGCGGGGACTGACCATCTGCAACGCGTGGTTCAGCGCCTTCCTCACCACCAGACCCTACGAAGAGGTGGAAAGGGAATTCATCCAGTGCCGGGATTATCTTCATGAGCTGGGAGCGCGGGTCATCGGCACCGCCGAACAGGGACACTCGATACAAACGAGACAGGACCTGCCCATCCTTGAAGCGAAGCCGTTCTTTACCGACGAGGAATGGCGAAGACTTTGCGAAAGCTTGAACAAGCTGGGAAAGCTGGCCGCGGAACAGGGCATGAAGCTGACCTACCACCATCACATGGGGACCGGGGTGCAGACCGCTTCCGAGATCGACCGGCTCATGGAAAACACCGATCCCGCCCGGGTGGGGCTGCTCTACGATACGGGACACCTGGTGTTTTCCGGAGAGGATCACCTCGCCGTGCTTGACAAATGGATTTCACGGATAGGACACGTACATCTGAAGGACATGCGCCCCGCCGTGTACGAACAGGCGGTGAAAGGAAAGTGGTCTTTCATCCGGGCGATCAAGGAAGGAGTCTTCACCGTTCCCGGCGACGGGTGCATCGATTTCGTTCCGGTGTTCGAGAAGCTCAAGCGGGCCGAATATTCCGGCTGGTGGGTCGTGGAAGCCGAGCAGGATCCCGCCAAAGCGAACCCCTTGGAATATGTCATGAAAGCGCGGCGCTACATCCGTGAAAAAGCGAATATATAGGAGAAACAACATGAATGAAGCGAGAGTATTGAAGCCTTTCATCAACGGCCGGTTCGTGGAATCAAAGACACGGAAATACACCGACGCCCATAACCCGAGCACCGGCGAAGTGATCGCCAAAGTGCCCTGCTGCACGAAAGAGGAAGTGGAACAGGCGGTTGCGGCGGCCAAGGCGGCTTTCCCCCGCTGGTCCGGCACGCCGGTCATCCGGCGGACGCAGATTCTTTACCGGCTGCGGGATTTGCTGATCGAACACATGGACGAGCTGACTCATCTGGTCGCCTTTGAAAACGGCAAAGCCTGGGAAGAAGCCGCCGGAGACGTGCTCAAGGCCAAGGAAGGAACGGAACAGGCGATTTCCGCCCCGTCGCTCATGATGGGAGAAAGCCTGATGGACGCTTCCTCGGGTTTCGACACGGTGCTCTACCGTGAACCTCTGGGAGTTTTCGCGGGGATCGTGCCCTTCAATTTTCCGGCCATGATCCCCATGGGCTGGATGACCCCGATGTGCATCGCCTGCGGCAACACCATCGTCATCAAGGCCGCGAGTTTCACTCCCCAATCCTGCCTGCGCATCGCGGAATTGTATAAGGAGGCGGGGCTTCCCGACGGGGTGATCAACGTCGTGACCTGTTCCCGCAACGAGGCGGAACTGTTTCTCTCTCACCCCGACGTCAGGGGAGTGAGTTTCGTCGGTTCGACTTCCGTGGGCCTGCATATCTACGAGAGCGCCGCCAAGAACGGGAAAAGGGTACAGGCCCTCTGCGAAGCGAAGAATCACGCGCTGGTCCTGGAGGATGCCCCGATCGAGAGGACTGCCGCGGGGATCATCAATTCCTCCTTCGGCTGCGCCGGGGAACGCTGCATGGCGCTGCCGGTGGTGGTTGCGCAGGAATCGATCGCCGACGAACTGGTGGCGGTCCTCGTGGAGAAAGCCAAAGCCCTCAAGATCGGCCCGGCGTATGAAAAGAGCACGGACATGGGACCGGTGGTCAACGCCGGGCATAAAAAGTTCGTCGAGGACTGGATACAGAAGGG
>JAITDH010000060.1 GCA_031282665.1 Zoogloeaceae bacterium
CCGGCGAGCAAATGCACAAAGCATAGCGGGTGTGGTTGGGAGTGGAGGAACCCCGTGTGGTTACGACGTAGTTTCGTAGGTTGGTTGGGTAGGTTGGATTAGCCGAAGGCGTAATCCGACAATCGTTCATCACCGGCGCGAAGCGCCGCTGTTTTGATTTCTTTGCTTTGCGATGCTGCGCATCGTGGGGACGAATGTCGGATTGCGTTGCGCTTATCCAACCTACAAAACCGACGCCCCCGCCTCATTGCGGCAAGACTTTTCCTCCACTTTGGATTACACTCATCCATGATTCTTGATAACTTACTGATTTTTATCAGTATTTGCTATGTTTTCCGTAGTCAACTGAGGAATTTAGGATGATCGTCAGTATCGATTTCAGCTTCTTCAGTTCCCCGACAAAGGCCTATGGGATGGTGACAGGCGATATCCACATCGACGGCCCGCTTCACGAAGGAGATGAAGTGCGCATCCTTCAAGCGAAAGAAGGGGACTGGTTTTCCGGGGTTCTGAAGGTTGTCGCCATATCCCGGATGCCGGACGACGGCAGGCTGCTGATCGGGCTGCAAGACGTCGTGGCGCGGACGCCGGAGAATGCCCAACTTCACGCCAGGTTTGAATGGGAGGCCGGTTTGTTCTGCGATGTATACGACTGATCAGACGTACATCGACAAAGTTTCCACCTCGCCCGTCCAGGCATAGGCCGCGAGCAGCGGTTCGTCGCCCGCCTGCATGGCGTGGACGAGGTTGGCGGGGTGCAGGATCAGGGTGCCGGGCGGGTGTTGGCGGGTGACGCCGTCGGCCGTCCAGGCGGCCGTGCCGGAGACGACGAGATAGGTTTCCACGGCAGGATGGTAGTGCAGGGGATAGAGGAGGCCGGGGCCGATCGCGGTCAGGCCCAGGCATACCTTGTCGCTGTGGAAGGGGGCGATCGGGCCGACCAGTTCCGCCCAGGCCATGCGCTCGCCGATGTCGGGCGCGTCGGGCCGGGGGGCGTAGCTGTATCGCCAGGGAAGGGCTTCGAGATGGGGCAGGAAGGCCTGGAAAATCGCCTTCGCGGGCGCGTCTCCGCGCGGCGCGCCGACGCGCCGCAACTGCCGGACGACCGGATGGCCGCTGGCTTGCAGATGCTTCGTGTCGGCCTGGGAGAAATCCACCGCCGCGAGCAGGGCGAGCACCCGTTCGAGTTCTTCCGTGATTTCCGGAGTCTCCCGGCGCGCGGCCAGCCGCGCGGCGAAGTGCTGGCGGATGGCCTCGACTGCCGCCAGGGCGGCCTGGGGGGAAAGCGGCCCCGGCATGTCAGGCTCCAGGGGTGGAACGGAGCGCCGCGACCGTGTGCCCGATCACCTCGCCGACCTGCCAGAGCGCCAGGGCCTTGGCCGGGGAGAGGGCTTGCGGCTGCAACGCCTGTTCGAGTTCGAGCGCGCGCGCGCCGGATTCGTCCATCGGCATGCTGGCAAACGCCTCGGCCAGATGGTCGGCGCGATAGAAATGGTAGGGGCCGAAGCCTTCCGCCTGTTGCCGGACATGCCCGCCGATGATTTCCTCGGGGTCGGTCTGGATCTTCCAGCCATAGGTGAAAATCTCCAGGCGGTAGCCCGCGAGCCGTCCCATTTCCTGGAACACGCGCAGCGGGATGCGCCCGCCGATGAGGGAGAGCACCGCGCCGCCGGGGGCGAGGAAGTCCTTCGCCTTCAGGAGCGCGACATAGTGCAGCGCCAGCAGGTTCCGGCGCATGAGTTCGGGAATGGCCTCCTGCCTCGGCGGCAGGTGGCCGGAGCTTTTGCGTGCCGTGGCGACTTCCCCGGCATCGGAGAGTGGAATGTTGGGCAGGTTTTCGTAGATCAGGTCGTAGCGGTTGGCGGGGTCCAGGGGCGACAGGAGATCGCCGGCCCCGGCGTCGATCCGCACGCGCCCAGGTTCCCTGAGGTTGTCGCGGATGTTGGCACGCGCCGCGGCTACCACGTCTTCGTGCACGTCGGTGATGCCGATCCGGGTCGCGCCCAGGGTTTCGATCGCGGCGAGCGCGTCCAGTCCCACGCCGGTGCCGATGCTGCAAAACGCCTGTTGCGCGCCCTGCCGCTGCCGGATCAGCTTGAAGGCGGGCGTGGCGATGGTCGCCACCCAGTCGCGCAGGATTTCATCGACGCTGGGCAGGAAGGCGTGTTCGGTGACCTGGATGTCCAGCGTTTCCTTGAGGCGCTCGGGCGCGGCGGCAAGATCCAGGTAGCGGGCGGTGTCGATATGCATGATGGGCAGTGTCCGGGAATGGAATCAGCGCAGCGCCTGGTCGAAATCGGCAATCAGGTCGGCGACATCCTCGATGCCGACGGAAACCCGCACCATGTCTTCCGTGATGCCGGCCTGGGCGAGCTGCTTGGCGTTCATCTGCGCGTGCGTGGAGGAAGCCGGGTGCAGCACGCTGGTGCGGGCGTCGGCGACATGCACGACGAGGGCGGCCACCTTCAGCTTTTTCACGAAGCGGCGAATCGCGTCCAGCCCGCCCTTGACGCCGAAGGTCAGGATGCCGCTGCCGCTCCGCTGGCGGAAATACCTGGCGATGCGGCGCTTGCCGGTGGCATCGAGGCCCGGATAATTGACCCAGGTCACCCGGGGATGCGTGCCGAGGAATTTGGCGAGCGCCAGCGCGTTTTCGCCGTGGCGCGGCATCCGCAGGTGCAGGGTTTCCAGGCCGAGATTGAGCAGGAAGGCGTTGAAGGGGCTCAGGCAGGCGCCGAAATCGCGCAGGAACTGGGCGCGCGCCTTGATGAGGAAGGGCGATTTCGGGAATTTCTCCGTGTAGATCACATCGTTGTAGGTAGGATCGGGCGTGGTGAAATCCGGGAATTTGCCGTTCGTCCAGTCGAAATTGCCGCCGTCGACCACGAGCCCGCCCACGCTGGTCGCGTGTCCGTCGACATACTTGGTCGCCGAATAGGTGACGACGTTCGCGCCGTGCCGCAAGGGCTGGCAGAGCCAGGCCGTCGCCAGCGAATTGTCGACGACGAAGGGGATGCCGTGCCGTTCGGCGATCCCGGCGAGCTTCCCGAAATCCAGGATGGCGAGGCCGGGATTGCCGATCGTCTCTCCGAACAGGAGCCGGGTTTCCGGCCGTACCAGCTTTTCGATCTCGCGCTCGGACGCGTCGGGATGGAAGAAACTCGTCTCGATGCCGAATTTCTTGAGGGTGGAATTCAGCAGCGTGAACGAGCCGCCGTAAAGCTGCGAGGCGGCCAGGATGTGGTCGCCGGGGCGGGCGATGTTGATGATCGCCAGGAGGGTTGCCGCCTGTCCGGAAGCCGTCGCCACCGCGCCCACGCCGCCTTCCAGGAGATTCAGGCGCGCCTCGAAGGCGGCCACCGTCGGATTGCTGGTCCGGCTGTACTTGTGGCCGAACGCCTGCAAGGTCATGATCTTGTTGACATAGTCGATGTCATCGTACTTGTAGGTGGTGCTCTGGACGATGGAGGGAATGCGCGGATCGCCAACCTGCGGATCGTAGCCGCCTTGCAGGCAGAGGGTATCGAAGGAGGGCGCGAGCGCGGCGGACGCTACCTTTGCGGTGGAAGGCTTCGCCTTTGCAGTGGAAGGCGCCGCCTTGGAAGTAGAAGGCTTCGCCTTGGAGGCGGAAGGTTTCGCTTTCTGGGTGGAAGCCTTGGTTTTACGGGTCGATGTCATGAAAAAACTCCCGGGCCGATTGTCCGGCGTTACCGGCTCTGGCCCAGGAGCTGCGGCGACGCTTTAGCAGTATTTGTGGATCGCCCCGCAAGTTGTCTGTCTTAACTCGGCGATGAGGTTGCATGGGGGTGCATCTTACCCGCTTTTCCACGGGATACAAACCTTGTCCGTGACTTGTGCGTAAAAACGATAGACCTTTTGCTTTCATGCATAGAAAAAAAATTTATAAGGAAACCGCCCGAATCTGCGGTTAGACTTGCGGCATTTTGTGTTCACCACTCCAGGAAGCTCATATGTCCATCGCCAACGACGTTACGGAACTGATCGGCAATACGCCGCTGGTTCGCCTCAACCGCCTGACGCAAGGGTTCGAGGCCAGCATTGCCGTCAAGCTGGAATTCCTGAATCCCGCGCACAGCGTCAAGGACCGCATCGCGGTGGCGATGATCGACGCCGCCCAGGCCGAAGGCCGGATCGCGCCCGACACGATCATCCTGGAACCGACCTCCGGCAACACCGGCATCGGCCTGGCGATGGTCTGCGCCGCGCGCGGCATCCGCGCCGCCTTCATCATGCCGGAAACCATGAGCCGCGAACGGCGCTTGCTCCTGAAAGCCTATGGCGCGGAATTGATCCTGACGCCCGCGCACGAAGGCATGGGTGGCGCCATTGAGCGGGCGCGGGCGCTGGCCGCCGCCGACAGCCGCTACCTGGTGCTGCAACAGTTCGAGAATCCGGCCAACCCGGAAATCCACCGCCAGACGACCGCCGAGGAAATCTGGCGGGATACCGGCGGCGAGGTGGATGTCTTCGTGGCGGGGGTCGGCACCGGCGGCACACTGACCGGCGTCGGCGAGATACTGAAAGCCAGGAAGCCTTCGATCAGGATCGTGGCGGTGGAGCCGGAAGGCTCGCCGGTGCTCTCCGGCGGCGCCCGGGGGCCGCACGCCATCCAGGGGATCGGCGCGGGTTTCGTGCCGCCCATCCTGAACACCGGCGTCTATGATGAAATCATCACCATCGGGAACGAGGAAGCCTTCGCCACGGCGCGCCGGCTCGCCGCCGAAGAAGGCCTGCTGGCCGGCATTTCCTCCGGCGCGAACGTCCGCGCGGCGCTCATCCTGGCGGCGCGTCCGGAACACGCGGGACAATTGATCGTGACGCCCCTGCCCTCGTTCGGCGAACGCTATCTTTCCACGGCGCTTTACGGCACGCTGGAAGTGTGAGATACGGACGCTTTTTTGTCGGGATCAGGAATGTTCGTGTTTGACCAGGCGCCGGACCGGCGCGACAGCGATTCCCAGAAATGGCGCAGGTATGCCGAGCATGTCCTGCCGCTCTGGGTAGCCGACATGGATTTCCCCGCCCCGCCCGCCGTGCTCGAAGCCCTCCGCGCGCGGCTGGAACATGGCATCCTGGGATACGGGGAACCGCTGCCCTCGCAGGCGGAAGCGGTGGCGCGTCACCTGGAGGAGGAATACGCCTGGCGGATCGAGCCGGAATGGATCGTCTGGCTGCCGGGGCTGGTCGTCGGCCTCAACGTGGTGTGCCGTTCCCTTGCTGGCGAAGTCCTCACCTGCACGCCGATCTACCCGCCCTTCCTCTCCGCGCCCCGCCTCTCGGAGCGCGCCTTGCGGCGCGTTCCGCTGGTCATGGAAGGCGGGCGCTGGCAGGTCGACTGGGCGGCGCTGGAAGCCGCCGTGACGCCGGAAACCCACCTCTTCCTGCTCTGCCATCCGCACAATCCCGTGGGGCGCTGCTGGACTCCCGAAGAATTGCAACGCTTCGCCGACTTCGCCGCGCGGCACGACCTGATCGTCTGCTCCGACGAAATCCATTGCGGCCTGCTGCTGGACGAAAACCTGACGCACCGACCCTTCGCCGATCTGGCAGGGATGGCCGGGCGCACCGTCACCCTGATGGCCCCCTCCAAGACCTTCAACCTGCCGGGCATGAGCTGCGCCTTCGCGGTGGTCCCGGATGCGGAACTGCGCCATCGCATGCTGCGGGTCATGGCGGGCATCGTGCCGCATGTGAACATACTGGGCCTCGTGGCCTGCGAAGCCGCCTTCCGGCAAGGCAAGGACTGGCACCGGGAACTCCTGGCCGTCCTGCGCCGCAACCGGAACCGGCTGGAAGCGGCGGTGGCGGGACTGCCGCCGCTTTCCATGAGCCATGTGGAAGCGACCTACCTGGGCTGGATCGACGCGCGCGGCCTGATCGAGCGAGGCATCGAACACCCCGTCGCGCATTTCGAAGCGCATGGCCTGGGGCTATCCAACGGCGCGGACTTCGGCACGCCGGGCTGGGTGCGCCTCAACTTCGGCTGCACCGCCGACACCCTCGAAGAAGCCCTGCGCCGCCTGCGCCACGCCGTCGAAGCCGCGCC
>JAITDH010000064.1 GCA_031282665.1 Zoogloeaceae bacterium
ATCATCCGGTATCCTGTTTCCAAAAACAAGCGCAGCAGTCATGCCGGTGCAATTTCCAGCGACGTGACGATCCTGATCCTATGGCAGTTCAGTTTTCTGGAACGGCAAAGCAAGCGGAAAGTCGTCTGGATTGCCACGGGCCTGCGACCCTCGCAATGACAAGGTTGGAGGTGAGCGCATGAGCTTCGTGCCCGCGCTTCGCCTAGCAAGGTTTTTTCTTCCGCTTCCAATTGCCCTCCAAGGTTTTCGGGAATTCTTTTTCGCGCGCCGCAAATGCTATCATGGGCCGTTTTTATTCATTCCAGGCAAACGCGCATGGTGGCACTTTCTCCTCCTGTCTGTGATTTCGGCTGGCCCGCCCCCGATTTTTCCCTGCCCGGCGTCGACGGCAAGACGCATACCCTGGCCTCCGTCAGCGGCGAAAAAGGGCTGCTGGTGATGTTCATCTGCAATCATTGTCCCTATGTCCAGGCCATCCTGCCCAGGCTGGTCGAGGATTGCCGGCGTCTGCGGGAATCGGGCATCGGCTCCGTCGCCATCATGAGCAACGATGCCGACGCCTACCCGGAAGACGCCTTCCCGAAAATGCGCGCGCTGGCGGAAAGGATGAATTTTCCGTTCCCCTATCTTCATGACGAAAGCCAGGCCGTCGCGCGCGCCTATGGCGCCATCTGCACGCCGGATTTCTTCGGTTTCAACGCCCGGCGCGAACTGCAATACCGGGGCCGTTTCGATGCCTCCGGCATGCGAGCCGCCGCCCCCGCGCCCGGCGTCCAAAGCGATCTGCTGCGCGCCATGACGGAAATCGCCCTGCGCGGACAGGGGCCGAAAGAACAGATCGCCTCCATCGGCTGTTCGCTGAAATGGCGTCCCTGATGTCCATACAGTCCACCCACGAGCTTTCCCGCCTGCGCGTCGCGGTGGAAGATGCCGTGCGGAACATCGCCGAGCGCGAGATATTGCCGCGCTTCCTCAAGGTCGACGGGCGGATGAAATCGGACGGCTCCGCCTTTTCCGATGCCGACATCGCCACGCAGGAAGCCTTGATGCGCGTCCTGGCCACCTTCGCCGACCTGCCGATGATCGGCGAGGAAATGCCGGAAGATCGCCAGAAGCAGGCTTGGCATGACGGCTTTGCGAGCGGCGTCTGGGTCATGGACCCGATCGACGGGAGCACCAATTTCCTCGTCGGCCTGCCGCAATTCGCCGTCTCCGTCGCGCTGGTGCGGGAAGGCCGGCCGCTCCTGGGCGTCTCCTACCTGCCGATGGTGCGCGAAGTGTATGCCGCCGTCCGCGGCGGCGGTCTCTGGATCAACGGCCAGCGCGTCGCTCCACCGGGCTATGCCGGCAAGCCGCTGGCGGATGCCGTCGCCTGCATCGACTTCAAGCGCCTGCCGCCCGAACTGGCGCTTGCCATCGTGCATGAAGCGCCGATTTATTCGCAGCGCAACTTCGGTTCCTCCGTTCTCGACTGGTGCTATCTCGCCGCCGGACGCCTGGATGCCGTGACGCATGGCGGCGAGCGTCTCTGGGACTATGCCGCCGGACAACTGATGGTCGAAGAAATGGGCGGGCGCGTCGCCACCTTCGAAAGTGACGATTTCGACGCCGCGCCGCCCTGGAAGCGCTCCGTCATCGCCGCCCTCGATCCGGCGCTTTTCTCGGCCTGGTGCGCTTGGCTGCGCTTCCGGATGGCGAATGCCGAGACATGACTCCTTCCATTCCAAGTGAATATGTTTTTATCGCTACAGGTTTCGTTTCCTGCGGTAGAATCCTTCGCTTCGCGGGCCTGCCCCGACATCCGTGAAACGATCCAAACCGAAATCGGAGCGAGTAGTACGATGAACTGGAAACGCCTGAAGGCCAAGCTGGTCGTTTATGAAGATTTGCTGCGTCTGAACATGATCGGCGGACTGCTTTTGCTGTGGCCGTCGATGTGGGCTTTGTGGCTGGCGGCGCGGGGACAGCCCGACATGCGATGGGTGCTGGTTTTCGGCGTGGGCGCGATCCTGATGCATTCGGCCGGCTGCATCATCAACGACTACGCCGACCGTGATTTCGACCGCCGCGTCGAACGCACGAAATCGCGCCCCCTGGCAACCGGCTCCGTCAGTCCGCCGGAAGCCTTCACGCTGATGATCCTCCTCTGCCTGATCTGCTTCCTGCTGATCCTGCCCCGCCTGACCTGGCTCCTGGGCATGCTGACCGGGCTGGCGCTCCTGGTGGCCTTCACCTATCCCCTTGCCAAGCGATTCTTCCCCCTGCCGCAAGCCTGGCTCGGCGCGGCCTTCGGCTTTGCCGTCCCGATGGCCTATGCGGCGCAGGCGGGAAGCGTTCCCTCGGAAGCCTGGGTGTTGCTGGTCGCCAATATCTTCTGGGCAATGGCCTACGACACGGAATACGCGATGGTCGACCGTCCCGACGACCTCAAGATCGGCATCTGCACCTCCGCCATCACCTTCGGCCGCCACGACGTGCTGGCCGTCATGTGCTGCTACGGCGCGACCTTCCTCCTCATCGCCTGGGTGGGCCTGGGCGCCGGCTTGGGCGGCATCTTCCTCGCTTCGCTCGCGGCCGCCTTCGCCTTCGCCGCGCACCACTACCGCCTGATCCGGCGCCGGGAAGGCGAAGGATGCATGAAAGCGTTCAAGCAGAACAACTGGGTCGGCATGGTCATTTTCTCCGGCATCGCGCTGGATTATCTGTTGCGCTGATTTTCAGAGGACAGTTTCGTAGGTTGCGAGAAACGAAGCGACGTGGCAATCCAAAGCGGAAAGGCCGTCTGGATGCCACGGGAGTATAGCCCCTCTTCTGCCCTCCGGCGCTTTCATGCCGGAGAAGTGTTGTAGAATTCCTCCTTTGACCCCGTTGCAAAGGCTGCTCATGTTTTCCGCCAAAGACACCCTGGATAAAGTTGACCCCGAGTTGTGGCAGGCCATCGTTGCCGAGAATCGCCGCCAGGAAGAACATATCGAACTGATCGCTTCCGAAAACTACGTTTCCTGGGCCGTCATGCAGGCCCAAGGGTCGCAATTGACGAACAAATATGCCGAGGGCTATCCCGGCAAGCGCTATTACGGCGGTTGCGAACATATCGACGTCGTGGAACAACTGGCCATCGACCGCCTGAAAAAACTCTTCGCCGCGGAAGCCGCCAATGTGCAGCCAAATTCCGGCTCGCAGGCCAACCAGGCCGTGCTGATGGCTTTTGCCAGGCCCGGCGATACCATCATGGGGATGAGCCTCGCCGAGGGCGGGCATCTGACGCATGGCATGCCGCTCAATATGTCCGGCAAATGGTTCAACGTCGTCGCCTACGGCCTGAACGCGAAAGAGGCGATCGACTACGAGGCGATGGAGGCGCTGGCCCGGCAGCACAAGCCGAAGATCATCATCGCTGGCGCTTCCGCCTATTCGCTGCGGATCGATTTCGCGCGCTTCGCCAGGATCGCGAGGGAAATCGGAGCGATCCTGTGGGTCGATATGGCGCACTATGCCGGGTTGATCGCCGCCGGCTACTATCCCAGCCCGGTGCCGCACGCCGACGTGGTCACGACGACTACCCACAAGACCCTGCGCGGCCCGCGCGGCGGCGCCATCCTGATGAAGGCCGAACACGAAAAGGCGATCAATTCCGCCGTTTTCCCCGGCCTGCAGGGCGGCCCCCTGGAGCATGTCATCGCCGCCAAGGCGGTATGCTTCAAGGAAGCCGCTTCCCCCGCCTTCAAGCGCGCCCAGGAACAGGTGCTCAATAACGCTCGCGTCATGTCTCGGGTGTTGCAGGAACGAGGCTTGCGCATCGTTTCCGGCGGCACCGAATCGCATGTCTTCCTGGTCGATCTGCGCGCCAAGAAGATTACCGGCAAGACCGCCGAAGCCGCCCTGGGCCAGGCCCACATCACCGTCAACAAGAACGCCATTCCAAACGATCCGGAAAAACCGATGGTCACTTCCGGCATTCGCATCGGTTCGCCGGCGATGACGACCCGCGGATTCAGCGAACTGGAGGCGGAGAAGGTCGCCCACCTGATCGCCGATGTGCTGGATGCGCCGGAAGACGCGGCAACGCTGGCGCGGGTGCGCGGGGAAGTCGCCGCCCTGTGCGGGAAATTCCCGGTATATGGCGCATGATCGTTGAACCCGGCGCGGGAGCGATGACCTTTCTTCCGCGCCGGACAATCCCCCTGGAAAAGGGGCAAGCGGAGCCGAGTCACGATGAAATGTCCTTTTTGCGGCGCGGCGGACAGCGCCGTCGTCGACACCCGCATCAATGACGAAGGCGACGTGGTGCGCCGCCGCCGCCGTTGCACCGTCTGCGACAAGCGTTTCACGACCTACGAACGGGTCGAGGTGCAATTGCCCCAGGTGGTGAAAAAGAACGGCGGTCGTGTGCCTTTCGCGCGGGAGAAACTGCGCGCCAGTCTCGCGCTTGCCCTGCGCAAGCGTCCGGTCACGACGGAAACCATCGACAACGCCGTAAACGGCATCGAGGAAAAATTGCTGTTGCTGGGCGAGCGGGAGGTGCCCACGCAGCAGTTGGGCGAACTCGTCATGGCGGAATTGAAGCGCCTCGACAAGGTGGCCTACATCCGTTTCGCTTCCGTTTATCGCAATTTCGAGGATGTGGACGCTTTCTCCAAGGTCATCCGCGAAGTCTCTCCCGATGACGATGGACAGCCGCAATCCTGAGCCGGTGGAGTTCACCGACGCCGATCGCGCCTGGATGAGCGAGGCCCTGCGGCTGGCGGAAAACGGCTGTTTTTCCACGACCCCCAATCCGCGTGTCGGCTGCCTTCTCGTTCGGGATGGACAGGCCGTCGGGCGCGGCTGGCACGCGCGGGCGGGCGAGCCCCATGCGGAAATCCACGCCCTGCGTGACGCTGGGGATGCCGCGCGCGGCGCGACCGCCTACGTCACCCTGGAACCCTGTTCCCATCATGGGCGCACGCCGCCCTGCGCCGAAGCCCTGATCGCCGCGGGAGTGAGCCGCGTCGTCGCCGCCATGGCCGACCCCAATCCGCAAGTCGCCGGGCGCGGCCTGGAACGCCTGCGGGCGGCGGGGATCGCCGTCGCCAGCGGCCTGATGGAAAACGAGGCGCGCGCGCTCAATCCCGGCTTCATTTCCCGCATGACTCGTGGCCGTCCCTGGGTACGCCTGAAAGCCGCCGCCAGCCTGGATGGCAAGACCGCGCTCGGCAATGGGCAGAGCCAATGGATCACCGGCCCGGCGGCGCGGCGCGACGGACACTATTTCCGCGCGCGCGCTTGCGCCATCCTCAGCGGCATGGGCACCGTCAAGAACGACGATCCGCAGCTCAATGTGCGGGAGATCGAAACCTCGCGGCAGCCCTTGAAGATCGTCGTGGATAGCCGTCTCGAAATATCTCCCGGCGCCCGGCTTTTCGCGGACGGGAAAATACTGCTCGTCTCCGCCCTCGACCTGCCGGGAAAAGCCCGCCATCTGCTCATGGGGAAAAACGCGGAATGGCTTTGCCTGCCCGGCTCCGGAAACAGGGTGGACCTGGCCGCCCTGATGCGGGAACTCGGACGGCGCGAAATCAATGAAGTGCATGTCGAAGGCGGCCCCCGCCTGAACGGCGCGCTCATTGCCGCCGGCCTGGCCGATGAACTGCTGCTCTACCTCGCGCCCTGTCTTTTGGGCAACAAGGCGCGGGATCTTTTCGACCTGCCGGAACTCGTCGCCTTGCCGGAGCGGCATCCCCTGCAAATCCAGAGCGTCACCCGGATCGGCGACGACTGGCGGCTGATCGGCCTGTTGCGCCCGATCCCGTAATCCGCTGGCAAGTCATAGCCGCTGGTAGCGATTGCCCGGCAGGGGGGCGACGCGATTGTCGAGTTCGAGAGTGAGCAGAATGGGCAGCAGGGCATCGGCGGCAAGGCCGGTACCCTGCGCGAGTTCGTCCAGGGAACAGGGGGCGTGGCCGAGGTGGGCGAGTATCCGCTGTTCGATGGGGGAAGACGGGCCATTGGTATCGGTGGATGCGGGGGAGGAATCGGTGGGCGCATCCGGGGAAAGGTCTTCTGAAGGTACTGAAGCCGGGGAGAGATCGCCCAGTTCTTCCAGGATGTCCTGCGCCGACTCGACCAGTTTCGCCCCCTGCCGGAGGAGTTGATGGCAGCCCTTGGCGAGCGGGGAATGGATGGAGCCTGGAATGGCGAAGACTTCGCGCCCCTGCTCGCCCGCCAGCCGCGCGGTAATCAGGGAACCGCTCTGCAAGGCCGCCTCGACGATCAGGACGCCGCGCGCGAGGCCGGCAATGATGCGGTTGCGGCGGGGAAAGTTGGCGGCAATGGCCGGCGTGCCCAGGGGGAATTCCGAAAGAATCAGGCCGCGACGGGCGATTTCTTGCGCCAGATCCTTGTTCCTGGCCGGATAGAGACGGTCCGCCCCGGTTCCGACGACGGCGATGGTGGCTCCATCCGCCATGTTTGCCGCATTCGTCGCCCGGAGCGCGCCCCGATGCGCGGCGGCGTCGATGCCCAACGCCAGGCCGCTGACGATCACCAGTCCGGCATCGGCCAGGGTGGCGGCGAAATCTTCCGCGATCCTGTTTCCCTGCGGCGTGGCGTTGCGGCTGCCGACGATGGCGAGCGCCGGGCGTTGCAGCAGGGCTAGATTGCCACGCGCATAAAGCAGGGTCGGCGGATCGGGAATTTGCAGGAGTGCGGGGGGATATCCGGCATCGGCCAGGGTGACGATGCATTGTCCTGGCTGCTGGTGCCAGGCCAGGGCGGCTTCGACTTCACCCTGGACGTTGCTTTCCAGCAATGCCCTGGTCTTGTTGCCGATGACGCGGGAGAGCGCCTCCCGGCCCGCGGCGAAGACCTGTTCCGGCAAACCAAAGGCGGCGAGCAACTTGCGTTGCGAATCGCCGCCAATGCCCGGAGCCAGGGTCAGACGCAGCCAGGCTGCAAGGCCCTGATCCGGATTCGACATGGAAGATCAGGGATTGCGAACGATGTCCCCGATCTCCAGGGGATGGGAAGCTTCCATGACCAGCCCGTAGGAGAGACGATCGAAGACGCGGAAAACGAAAACCAGGCCATAGCGTTTTTCCGGCAGTTTCAGCGTCCGGTTGCGCCCGTCGTTATCCGTATAGGTGGTCGTGCGATTGCCATACAGCCCCAGCACATGCCCCGGTTCCAGGCCGTCCTTTTCCCCCAAGCTGAGGGTGATGACCGAAAGCGGACCGGCCGTGCCGACCCCGCCATATACCGAAAGCATCTTGCCGGAAACTTCCTCTTCCATTTTGTGGGGAATGTAGGAAATCAGGGTTGCCTCTTCCTCCGGAATCAGGCGGTCGCCCTTGAAGATTTCTTCCTTGGCGGTAAGGATATTCAGCACGCTGACCTCTTCGCCCTTTTCCTTCAGTTCCGCCGTGCCGAGATAAATGGCTTCGTAACCGAGCACCTCGCTCTTCGGGCCGGCTCCCGCCTCGCGCAGGGGCTGGCCGAGACGATAGATCGCCCAGCGCTTGTGCGGCTCGTCGACGCCGATGGCGTAGATCTCGTCGCCATTGCCAACGATGACACGGGATTCATCCGCGCCGACCACGCGTGGAGAACTCGACAATTCTTCCGCGCCGACGATCAATGGACGGGAAATGAACGGTTCGATCAGATTGGCGGGAATGGAAGGAATGGCGCGCTCGATAGGCTCGTTGTAAACCGTCGGGCTTACCCTGATGACATTCTTCCCCAGACGCAGGCGCGGCCGCCCGTCTTCATAATCCAGCAACACCGCGTCGCCTGGATAAATCAGGTGCGGATTCTTGATCTGGCTCCTGTTCAGCCGCCAGATTTCCGGCCAGCGCCAGGGTTCCTGCAGGAACTTGCCGGCGATCCCCCAGAGAGTGTCGCCTTTCACCACGATATAGCGTTCCGGGGCGTTGTTGGCCAACTGGAGCGGTTCATCGGCTCTGGCGAAAGTACTAAAGGTGGCTGCCACAGCCACGAACAGGACGCATATAATACGGAGCATTTTCTTTTCCTCACTTCCAGCGCAACAAGAAGAGAAAGAATCCAGGAAGGATGACGGACGACTCCGCTGGTCCCTGCTGGAATCCCATGCTGCTTTGTTTCTCGAAACAACTTGAGATTCTGCACATAAAAACCTGATTACGCAAGCAAATCTTATGTCATTGCTCAAAATTTTGCATTACCCCGACACTCGTTTGAAGAAAATCGCCGCTCCGGTGGAAAAAATCGACGATTCCCTGCGCGCCTTGATCGCCGATATGGCCGAGACGATGTATGCCGCGCCGGGCATCGGCTTGGCCGCGACACAGGTCGATGTGCATCGGCAGATCGTGGTGATCGATGTGTCTGAAGAACGCAACAGTTTATTGGCGCTCATCAACCCCCGCATCACGCACAAGGATGGGGTGCAGGTCCATGAGGAAGGCTGCCTTTCCGTGCCGGGCATCTACGAAGAAGTGGAACGCGCCGCCGATGTCACCGTCGAATATCTCGATTCGCAGGGAGAGAAGAAAACGCTCGCGGCGAACGGCCTTCTTGCCGTCTGCATCCAACACGAACTCGACCACCTGCAGGGCAAGGTTTTCGTCGAGTACCTTTCCCGCTTCAAACAGTCGCGCATCAAGAGCAAGATTGCCAAGCGCGCAAGGGAGAACCTGTAAACATGCGGCTGGTTTTTGCCGGCACGCCGGAATTCGCCGCCGTTGCGCTCGCCGCCCTGATCCATGCCGGGCACGACATCGCGCTCGTCCTCACCCAGCCCGATCGTCCCGCCGGACGCGGGATGAAGCTCCTTGCCTCGCCGGTCAAGCAACTGGCGACGCGGCATGGCCTGCCCGTCGAGCAGCCGCTTTCCCTGAAGCGGGACGCCGAAGCGCGCGCGCGCCTTGCCGCCGCGAATGCCGACGCGATGATCGTCGCCGCCTACGGCCTCATCCTGCCGCAGGAAGTGCTGGACATGCCTCGCCTGGGCTGCCTCAATATCCACGCTTCCCTGCTGCCCCGCTGGCGCGGCGCGGCCCCCATCCAGCGCGCCATCGAAGCCGGCGACCGGGAAACGGGCATATCCATCATGCAAATGGAGGCGGGCCTCGACACCGGCCCCGTGCTGGCCGGCAAGGCGACCCCCATCGGCGACGAGGACACCGCCGCGAGCCTGCACGACCGCCTTGCCGACATGGGCGCGCAACTGATCTGCGAAACCTTGCCGCGCCTGCGCCTGCCTTTGCAAGCCGTGCCGCAAAGCCGGGAAGGCATCGTTTACGCGGCCAAGATCGGCAAGGAAGAAGCCGCGCTGGACTGGAACAAAAGCGCGCAGGAACTCGACCGGCGGATTCGCGCCTTCAATCCCTTCCCCGTCGCCCGCACCATTTTCCAGGACGAAAGCCTGAAAATCTGGGCGGCCCGCCCGCTTCCCGCCGGCACTGCTCATGACTCCCGTGCCGCCTCGCCGGGCAGCATCCTCGCCGCGAGCCAGGAGGGCATTGCCGTCGCCTGCGGGCAAGGCGTCCTGTTGATTACCGAATTGCAAAAACCCGGCGGCAAACGCCTGTCCGCCGCCCGTTTCCTTCCCGGCTGTCCCGCCCTCGCAACCCGCAATGCCCGCCTGACCTGAAAGGCTTCGAGGCGTATGTTCGCTATCCGGTCACCCGCAGTTTGATTCCCGCCAGCAGCGTTTCCGGAGAAAGGCTCATGACGCTGGCCATTTCGCCCGCCATGCAAAAGCCGCAGCGCGCGCACAGTCCCTCGCTCTTGCCGTTGCATTCGGCGAGGCGGCGACCATCGACCATCACGAAATTCGCCACCCAGCAATACTTCTTGAAATCGCGGCGCTGCATGCGCTCCAAGCCCGCGATGGAATTCATGATCGGATAGCCCTTCTTCTTGTAGGCAATCAC
>JAITDH010000096.1 GCA_031282665.1 Zoogloeaceae bacterium
GCGAATTTCCATCCTGTGTGGTTCATTGATTTCTCCAAAATATACCGTCCTTCGCGATCATGATTTTCCATGCCCCCCGTAAGGTTGCCGTAGGTTGGATCGATGCGCAGCATCGCAAATCGAAAGAGCGGCGCGTTGCGCCGGGGGGAACGAATGTCGGATTGCGCTGCGCTCCATCCAACCTACGAAAACACAATCCCCCAGCGTCTGTCCTCTGTCCTCTGTCTCCTGTCTCCCGAACCTCAAACCCCGAACCGCCCGATCAGGTCGAATGAGCTTTCCTTGCCGATCTGCGGGCCATGTTCGGTCAGCCATTCTTCCGCGTCCTGGTAGCCGATGTCGTGGAGTTTCTTGAGGAACGGCCAGTCGGCGGCGATCTTCGTGGCGGTGCCGAAACGGCGCAGCAGGTTTTCGGATTCGAGCAGGTGGAAGCGGGTTTCCAGAGTGTAGCGTTCCAGGTCGGTCGGCTCGCGCAGGGCGCGGCCGAGAATGCGTTGCAGGCTGCTCGGCCAGCCCTTGCGTTCGCACGCTTCCTGGCTTCTCGCCTGGCTGTAGGCGATGATGTTGGCAAAGAGCAGCATTTCCCGGAGGAGGCTGGTGTTGAACGCCAGTTCCATCGCGCGGGCGCGGATTTCTTCCGCGGTCTTCGGGGTGCCGCCGTAGGCGGGCGGCGCCAGCAGGATCAGCATGATGTCGCGCGACTGGCATTCGTAGAAGAGCGGGAAAATCGGCGGATTGGCGGCATAACCGCCATCCCAGTACGGTTCTCCGTCGATCTCGATGGACTGGTGCAGCATCGGCAGGCAGGCGGAGGCGAGCACGGCGTCCTCGCTGATTTCATCGGTGCGGAAGAGGCGCAATTTGCCGGTATTGGCATTCGTCGCCGCGAGGAACAGGCGCACCGGGCTGTAGAGGCGCAGGC
Organism: Zoogloeaceae bacterium; assembly: GCA_031282665.1. The sequence goes on from JAITDH010000096.1 coordinate 923, forward strand.
CGACGAAATCGATGCGCGCCTTGAGCAGTTTGCGCAGGGGATTGAAATTGAGCGGATTGAGCTGGTAGGGGGAAAGGTAGTGCACCCAGTTCATCATCATTTTGGTGGTGGGCAGGAGGGCGAGTTTTTCGCCGCGGAAGCTGGGCACGGAAATGGTCAGGTCGAGCGGCACGCTATCGGCGATGCCGCGCCAGAATTCCGCCAGCGCCTGCCGCGCCCCTTCCCGGCCGCCTTTCATCAGGCCATCCGCCATTACCACCGCGTTCATCGCCCCGGCGCTGGTGCCGCTCACGCCGTCGAGGGTAAGACGTTCCTCCTCCAGCAAGCGATCCAGCACCCCCCAGCTATAGGCGCCATGCGCGCCGCCGCCTTGCAGGCCGATGTTGAGCGTATGCTCGCCGTTTTCTTTTTCCACAGTCATGTCTGCCTGGCTCCTTTGCATTTGACGGTTCATCCACCGACTAGGATACTTCGTTCAGCCGTCGGATTCGATGTCATTCATTTTCCAAACAAGAGATTGTCCCGCATGTTGCAAAAATTTTCTGCTTTTTCTGGCGTGCCCGGCCCGGTCGTGCTGATCGTCATGGACGGGTACGGGATTTCCCCCACGGGTATCGGCGACGCCATCGCCGCGGCGCGGAAGCCGACCCTCGAGCGGCTCTTCGCCACCTGCCCGCACCTGCGCCTGAAAGCGCATGGCAAGGCGGTGGGGATGCCTTCCGACGAGGATATGGGCAATTCCGAGGTCGGCCACAACGCCATCGGCGCGGGACAGATTTACGCGCAGGGCGCGGCCCTGGTGGCGGAAGCCATTGCCTCCGGCTCCATCTGGCAGGGCGAGGGATGGCGGGAGATCGTGGCGCAGGCGAAATCCTCGCCGGGCTCGGTACTGCATTTCATCGGCCTTTTTTCCGACGGCAACGTGCATAGCCACCTCGACCACCTGCAAGCCATGCTCCGGCAGGCGAAGGCGGAGGGCGTCAGGACGGCGCGCATCCACGCGCTGCTCGACGGGCGCGACGTGCCGGAAACCAGCGCCCTGGATTATCTCCTGCCCTTCGAAGCCTTCCTGGCGGAAATATCCGATGCCGGCTTCGACGCGCGCATCGCCTCCGGCGGCGGGCGACAGGTCATCACCATGGATCGCTACGAAGCCAACTGGCGAATGGTCGAACGGGGCTGGCAAACCCACGTCCTCGGCGAAGGCGAACGCTTCGCCAGCGCCCGCGAGGCCGTGCAGGCCCTGCGCGCGCGCCAGCCGGGCATCATCGACCAGGATCTGCCACCCTTCGTCATCGCCGAGGACGGAGAGGCCGTCGGCCCCATCCGGGATGGCGACGCCGTCGTCTTCTTCAATTTCCGCGGCGACCGCGCCCTGGAAATCAGCCGCGCCTTCGAAGACCCCGGCTTCAAGGCCTTCGACCGCCAGCGCGCGCCGCGCGTCGCCTATGCCGGAATGTTGCAATACGACGGCGACCTCCATATTCCGCAACGTTTTCTCGTCTCCCCGCCCGCCATCCGCAACACCCTGGGCGAATGGCTTTCCCGTTCCGGCATCCGCCAGTTCGCCTGCTCGGAGACGCAGAAATACGGGCATGTCACCTATTTCTGGAATGGCAACCGCTCCGGCCGCTTCGCGGGAGAAACCTGGCAGGAGATTCCCAGCGACATCATCCCCTACGAAGAACGCCCGTGGATGAAATCCGCGGAAATCGCCGACGCGATGCTCGCCGCCCTGCAAAGCGGGGAATACCGCTTCCTGCGCTGCAATTTCGCGAACGGCGACATGGTGGGGCACACCGGCCATTTCGTCGCCGCGCGCCTCGCCATCGAGGCGCTGGATCTGGCGCTTTCCCGCCTCTTGCCGGGCATCGACGCGGCGGGCGGCGTCGCCCTCGTCACCGCCGACCACGGCAATGCCGACGAAATGTACGAGATCGACAGGAAAACGCTCGCCCCCCTGTTGAACGAAGACGGCCGACCCAGGGCAAAAACCTCCCACACCCTCAATCCGGTGCCCCTCATCCTCTACGGAAACACCGGCGGCAAGCTGGGCCTGCGCGCCCCTTCCTCCCCCGGCCTCGCCAACCTCGCCGCCACCGTCGCCAACCTGCTCGGCCTGGAAAAACACCCGGACTGGCAGGAAAGCCTGCTGGAGATCGAGAAGTAGCACAATGAACAACCGATTACTTTGTCATTGCGAGGGCCGCAGGCCCGTGGCAATCCAGACAGTTTTTCAGTTTGCCTTGTCGCTCCAGAAACCGATCCGCCGTCTGGATTGCTACGGCGCTGTACGCCTCGCAATGACGAGGCGCAAGAAGTAAAAAACTCTGGCATCTGCCGAAATTCCCTGTATAATGCGCGCCTCGTTGCACGGCTAGCCGTTGCGGCGTCAACCGTTGGGGAGTCGCCAAGCTGGTTAAGGCACCGGATTTTGATTCCGGCATTCGAAGGTTCGAATCCTTCTTCCCCAGCCATGAAATTCATTCGGGCAGGCGTGGCCTGCCC
>JAITDH010000169.1 GCA_031282665.1 Zoogloeaceae bacterium
GGCGTAGCTGCTGTCCAGTCTGTTTGTCCATCCATCGGCCAACCGTAGCCGGTGATGAGGAGAATAAACATGAGTCTAGGCCTTGTCGGTCGCAAGGTTGGCATGACTCGCATCTTTGCCGAGGATGGCGCGTCCATCCCCGTCACGGTGCTGGACGTGTCCAACAACCGCGTGACCCAAGTCAAAACACCGGACGCCGACGGCTATGCAGCCGTGCAGGTCGCTTTCGGTGCGCGTCGCGCCTCTCGTATCACGAAGCCGGTCGCCGGACATTTGTCCAAGGCGGGCGTCGAAGCCGGGCGCGTCCTGCGGGAATTCCATGTCGAGGCGGATGCCCTGTCCGGTTTCAAGCCCGGTGACCAGGTGGCGGTGACGATTTTCAGCGAAGGGCAGAAAGTCGATGTTACCGGCACTTCCATCGGGAAGGGATTCCAGGGTGGCATCAAGCGGCACCATTTCAGTTCCAATCGCGCTTCGCACGGCAACTCCGTTTCCCATAACGCGCCGGGTTCCATCGGCATGGCGCAGGATCCTGGGCGCGTGTTTCCCGGCAAGCGCATGGCCGGGCATCTCGGCGCCACGACGGTGACCCAACAGGGGTTGACGGTGGTGCGCGTGGATGCCGAGCGCCAGCTCTTGCTGATCAAGGGCGCGGTGCCGGGCGCGAAAGGCGGCGACGTAATCGTGCGTCCCGCGGTCAAGGCGTAAGGAGTCCGGCACATGGAATTGAAAGTCATCAACGAACAAGGCCAGGAAACGGCGGCATTGCCGGTTTCCGATACGCTTTTCGCGCGCGATTACAACGAGGGGCTGATCCATCAGGTGGTCGTGGCCTATCTCGCCAATCAGCGCCAGGGCGACAGGAAGCAGAAGAACCGCACCGAGGTGAAACATACCACGCACAAGCCCTGGAAGCAGAAAGGCACCGGGCGCGCGCGCGCCGGTATGTCTTCTTCCACCATCTGGCGTGGCGGCGGGCGCGCTTTCCCGAATTCTCCGGAGGAGAATTTTTCGCAGAAGGTCAACAAGAAGATGTTCCGCGCCGGCGTGGCCTCCATCCTTTCCGAGCTGGTCCGCCAGGGCCGCCTGGTGGTGGTGGATTCGCTCTCCATCGAGGCGCCCAAGACGCGGCTCTTCGTGCAGAAGTTGAAAGTCCTCGGCCTGGAAGACGATCTCCTGGTCGTGACCGACGAACTGGACGACAACCTTTATCTTTCTTCCCGCAATCTCGGTCCCCGGGTTCGGGTGCTGGAGGCGCATCAGACCGATCCGGTTTCGCTGGTGCACTATCCCCGCGTTCTGGTGACGAAAAACGCGGTGGCCAAGTTTGAGGAGATGTGGGCATGAACCAGCTACAACAACGTCTGTTGAAAGCGGCGCGGCGCAAGAATGACGGCATTCGTCAGCATGTGCCGGGCAAGCCGGCGGAAGAGCGCCTGTTGAAGGTATTGCTGGCGCCCCAGGTTTCCGAGAAGGCGACCCGGGCGGCCGAGCGGAATTCGCAGGTCATCTTCCGTGTCGCTTCCGATGCGACCCGGCCGGAAATCAAGGCGGCCGTCGAGCTTTTGTTCAAAGTCGAGGTGGAATCCGTGCAGGTATCCAATGTCAAGGGGAAGGTCAAGCGTTTCCGCCAGGCGAAAGGTTTGCGCAAGGGCTGGAAAAAGGCCTTCGTCGGGCTGAAGGCCGGCCAGGAAATCAATTTCGTGGAAGGGAACGCTTAAATGGCCCTCGTCAAAGTCAAGCCCACTTCACCCGGCCGCCGCGCCGTGGTCAAGGTGGTCAACAGCAATCTCCATAAAGGCAAGCCCTTTACCGGGCTGCTGGAAAAGAAAACCAGCAAGGCCGGCCGCAACAACAATGGGCGCATCACCGTGCGCCACCAGGGCGGCGGACACAAGCAGCATTATCGCGTGATCGACTTCCGGCGCGACAAGGACGGCATCCTGGCGAAGGTGGAGCGTATCGAATACGATCCCAATCGTTCCGCGCATATCGCCCTGCTGTGCTATGCCGACGGCGAGCGCCGCTACATCATCGCCCCCAAGGGCCTTGTCGTGGGGCAGCAGATCGTCAGCGGGTCGGAAGCGCCGATCAAGCCGGGCAATACGCTGCCGATCCGCAACATCCCCGTCGGTACCACCCTGCACTGCGTGGAGATGCTTCCCGGCAAGGGCGCGCAGATGGCGCGTGCCGCCGGTGCTTCCGTGCAGCTCCTGGCGCGGGAAGGCATCTATGCCCAGCTTCGCCTCCGCTCCGGCGAAATCCGCCGCGTGCATATCGAATGCCGGGCGACGGTCGGGGAAGTCGGCAATGAGGAAAACAGCCTCCGGAAGATCGGCAAGGCCGGCGCCAATCGCTGGCGCGGCATCCGTCCGACGGTGCGCGGCGTGGTCATGAATCCGATCGATCACCCGCACGGCGGCGGCGAAGGCCGTACCGGCGAAGGCCGCGTGCCGGTCACTCCCTGGGGACAGCCGACGAAGGGCTATCGCACTCGCAACAACAAACGCACGAACAACATGATCGTGCAGCGTCGTCATAAGCGTTAAGGGGTAAGAGAATATGGGACGTTCCGTAAAAAAGGGCCCGTTCGTCGATGCCCATTTGCTGAAAAAGGTTGAAACCGCCCAGGCGGGCAAGGACAAGCGTCCGATCAAGACTTGGTCGCGCCGCTCCACCATCCTGCCCGATTTCGTGGGTTTGACCATCGCGGTGCATAACGGCAGGCAGCACATCCCCGTCTATGTGACGGAAAACATGGTAGGCCACAAGCTGGGTGAGTTTTCCCTCACCCGCACCTTCAAAGGCCACACCGCCGGCAAAAAAGCGAAGAAATAAGGAGGCCAGATGAAAAACACTACAGCAACCCTGCGTGGCGTACGCCTCTCCGCGCAAAAAGGCCGGCTCATCGCCGACCTGGTGCGGGGCAAGCCGGTCGACCGCGCCCTGGACATCCTGACCTTCGCGCCGCAGAAAGGCGCGGGCATCGTGAAGAAAGTGCTGCTTTCCGCCGTGGCGAATGCCGAGCACAACGATGGCGCGGATATCGATGAACTGAAGGTGAAGACCATCCATGTCGAAAAGGGCATGGTGTTGAAGCGCTTTACCGCGCGCGCCAAAGGGCGTGGCAACCGGATTTCCAAGCCGACCTGCCACATCTATGTGACGGTTGGAGTCTAAAGGAAAGGTCATGGGACAAAAAATTCATCCGACGGGCTTTCGCCTTTGCGTCACCCGCGACTGGGATTCCCGCTGGTTTGCCAACAGCAAGAAATTCCCCGGCATGCTGGCGCAGGACGTGATGGTGCGCGCCTATCTGAGCAACAAGCTGAAAAGCGCCTCCGTGGGGCGCATCCTCATCGAGCGCCCGGCCAAGAACGCGCGCATCACCGTGTTCTCCGCGCGTCCTGGCGTGGTGATCGGGAAGAAGGGCGAGGACATCGAGGTGCTGAAGAAGGACCTCGAACGGATCATGGGCGTGCCTGTGCATGTCTCCATTGAGGAAATCCGGAAGCCGGAGACCCAGGCGCAGTTGATCGCTGATTCCATCGCGCAACAACTGGAAAAGCGGATCATGTTCCGCCGCGCCATGAAACGGGCGATGCAGAATGCCATGCGCCTGGGCGCGCAGGGCATCAAGATCATGAGTTCCGGCCGCCTGAACGGGGCGGAAATCGCCCGCACCGAGTGGTATCGTGAAGGCCGCGTGCCCCTGCATACCCTGCGGGCCGATATCGACTATGGCACCTCCACCGCCGAAACCACCTATGGCGCGATCGGCATCAAGGTGTGGGTGTACAAGGGCGAACGTCTGGCGCATGGCGAACAGGCGGAAGCCGCGCCGGAAACTTCCGATGACAATCGCAGGGCGCGCCGCCCCCGTTCCGACCGGGGCGAGCGTTCCGAGGGCGACAAGCCCCGCGCCCGCGCGGACAAGAAGCCTGCCGACGGCGAAGCGAAAGCCCCCGGCAAGCGAGTGAGAAAGGCAGGAGCCTGATATGCTGCAACCGAATCGTCGCAAATACCGCAAGGAACAAAAAGGACGCAACGAAGGTCTGGCGACCCGCGGGGCGAAAGTCTCTTTCGGCGAATGGGGCCTGAAGGCGACCGGCCGCGGGCGTCTGACCGCCCGCCAGATCGAAGCCGCCCGTCGGGCCATGACCCGGCACATCAAGCGCGGCGGACGCATCTGGATCCGCATCTTCCCGGACAAGCCCATTTCCAGCAAACCCCTGGGCGTTCGCCAGGGGGGCGGCAAGGGGAATCCCGAATACTGGGTCGCCGAGATCCAGCCGGGCAAGGTTCTTTATGAAATGGATGGCGTCAGCGAAGAGTTGGCCCGCGAGGCTTTCAGCCTTGCGGCGGCCAAGCTGCCCCTGGCGACCACCTTCGTGACTCGACACGTGGTGTGAAATCATGACAGCGATTGAATTAAGAAAAAAGAGCGTAGACGAATTGAAAACCGAGCTGAGGGAGCTTTTGAAAGCCCAGTTCAGCCTGCGGATGCAGTACGCGACGCAACAACTTTCCAATACCAGCCAACTGGGCAAGGTACGCCGCGATATCGCGCGGGTACACACCCTGCTGCGTGAAAAGGCGGTGCAATCATGACGGAAGAAGTCAAAACGAACACTGGCGGACGCGTCCTGGTCGGGCGCGTGGTCAGCGACAAGATGGACAAAACGGTGACGGTTCTCGTCGAACGCCGGGTCAAGCACCCGATTTATGGCAAGATCATCACCCGTTCCAAGAAATACCACGCGCATGACGAAAACAACGAAATGGGCGAGGGCGATCTGGTGGAAATCATCGAGACCCGTCCCATTTCCCGCACCAAGACCTGGCGCGTGACGAAGCTGCTGGAAAAAGCGGTGCGCGTCTGAATCGCGTCTGCTGATTTGCGTCTGCTGAGTCGCGTCTGAAAACCAGTCGATAATCCGTCCGGCGTTTTCGCCATGCGGTTCAGCATCTTCCAGGTCAGCATCTTCCAGAAAACCCTCCGCTTCCCGGCGATTGCCGGAAACCGGAGGGTTTTCCTTTGATTCACTGAAATATCACCGAAAGCCGCGCCATGACTCCTTCTCCTTCCTCTGCGAGCGATCGCCTGCTTGCCCCAAGCATACTTTCGGCCAATTTCGCCCGCCTGGGCAAGGAGGTCGAAAACGTCGTGGCGGCGGGAGCGGACTGGGTGCATTTCGACGTGATGGACAACCATTATGTGCCCAACCTGACGATCGGCCCCCTGGTGTGCGAGGCCATTCGTCCCTGTACCGGCGCGCTGATCGACGTGCACCTGATGGTCGAGCCCGTCGATGGCCTGATTCCCGCCTTCGCCAAGGCCGGAGCGAACATCGTGACCTTCCATCCGGAAGCCTCGCGGCATGTCGACCGCAGCCTTGCCCTGATCCGCGAGCACGGTTGCCAGGCCGGGCTGGTGCTCAATCCGGCCACTCCGCTCGCCGTCCTGGAACATGTCATGGATCGCCTGGATCTGCTGCTCCTGATGAGCGTCAATCCCGGCTTCGGCGGGCAGGTCTTCATTCCCTCCGCGCTGCCCAAGATCGCCGCCGCGCATGCCTTGCTGAAGCGTTACGAAGAAGAAACGGGACGGCATATCCGCCTGGAAGTGGATGGCGGGGTGAAAGCCGACAATATCGCGGCCATCGCGCGGGCCGGCGCGGATGTCTTCGTTGCCGGGTCGGCCATTTTCGGCGCCGGACGGGCGGAAGATCCGCATGCCTACGATACCGCCATCGCCGCCCTGCGCGCCGCGCTTGCCAAGGCATGAGGCCGGCCTCCGTCACCTTCGATCTCGACGGCACCTTGCTGGATACGGCGAAGGACATCTTCGTCGCCTGCCAGCGGGTATTGAGGGAAATGGGAGCGCCTCCCCGCAGCGAAGCCGAAATTCGCCGTTTCGTCGGCAAGGGCATGGATGTCCTCATCACGCGCTGCCTTGCCTGGGACGCAGCGCCGGAAAACGAAGCCGTGGAAGAGGGGATGCGCCTCTTCAAGCAGTTCTACAGGGAAGAAAACGGCCGCGCCGCGCGCCCCTATCCCGGCGTCGTGGAAGGACTGCAAGCCTTTGCCGCGAGCGGCCTGCCGCTGGCCGTGGTGACCAACAAGCGCCTCTCCTTCACCCTGCCGCTGCTGGAACAGACCGGCCTCGCGCCATACTTCCAGGCCATCGTTTGCGGCGACAGCACGCCTTTCCTGAAACCGCATCCCGAACCCATCCTGCATGCCTGCCGCCAATTGGGGGTGATGCCCCAGGCCAATCTGCACATCGGCGATTCGGTCAATGACGCGCTTGCCGCCCGCGCCGCCGGCTGTTCCGTCTGGCTGGTGCCCTATGGCTATACGGAAGGCGTGCCGGTCAAGGAATCCGATGCCGACCGGCTGGTCGGCGATTTCGTGGAGGCTTTCCACCTGAGCGGAGCGCCTCGATCCGAAGCTCAAGCGATCGAATGACGGGCGCGACCATCGACCGACAGGCGCTCATGCGCCGCCTGGCGGAAAACGGACTGGACGGCATGGCGCTGGCGAAAAGCCATCCCGCATTGTTTGCCGATGCCGTCGTGGACATCGGGCAAGAAGCGTGGCGGGCGATGACGGACATCGTCGCCGCCATCGAGACCGTCGTGGCCTCTCCCGCCTACCGGCAGGCCGCGCTTGCCCAGGCGCCGGACATCGCACGCCACGATCCCGGATATCCCGGCGTTTTTCTCGCCTACGACTTCCATCTGGGCGGGCAGGGGCCGCAACTCATCGAAATCAACAGCAATGCCGGCGGCGGCATGTTGAATGCCTGCCTGCTCGCCGCCCTTCCGGCGGGGGAGGGGAGGGGAGGGCGGAGCGCCGGGCAGGTCGAGGAACTTTTCCTCGCCATGTTCCGGGAGGAATGGCGTCTGGCGAAGGGCGGGCCGGCGCGGCTGGAACGCATCGCCATCGTCGATGACGATCCGCGCGGGCAATTCCTGTGGCCGGAATTCCAGTTGTTCCGCCATCTTTTTCGCGCGGCGGGAATCGACGCGCTCATCGCCGATCCCGGCGAACTCTTCCTGGCGGGCGAGCGGCTCATGCATGCCAGCGGGCCGGTGGACATGATCTACAACCGCCTCACCGACTTCGCCCTGCGCGAAGACGCGCATGCCCATCTCCGCTTCGCGTGGCAGGCGGGCGGCGTGGTGCTCACGCCGCATCCCGGCACCCATGCCCTGTACGCCGACAAAAGAAACCTGATCTTCCTTTCCGATCCCGCATGGCTGGCGGCGGCGGGCGTTTCCCCTGAATTGCGGCGCGTCCTGCTGGCCGGGATTCCCCGCACCCTGCCGGTGACGCGGGAAAATGCCGACACTTTCTGGCAGGAACGCCGGAAATGGTTCTTCAAGCCAGCCGCCGGCTTCGGCAGCCGCGCCGTTTACCGGGGCGACAAACTCACCCGGCGCGTTTTCGCGCAAATCGCCGCCTCGCCATCGGGCAGCCATATCGCGCAGGCGCTCGTCCCGCCCTCCACGTGGCGCATCACCCAGGACGGCGAGGCGAGGGAACTGAAAGTGGATATCCGCAACTACGCCTACCGGGGCAAGATCCAACTGACCGCCGCCCGTCTCTACCAGGGGCAGACGACGAATTCCCGCACACCGGGCGGAGGATTTGCCGCGGTTCGTTTCGAGAAGGGATAAAAAAACGGGCGCTGTTCGCGCCCGTCGTATTTTGCCAGTGCAGGATCAGAAGGAATGCTTCAGACCGAACTGGAAGCCGTTCTGGTAACCATCGCCGCTATTGGAAGAGTCACCCACGGAAGCCGTGCGCTGAACCTTGCCGACCTTGCCCTTTTCATTATCATTGCTGATATCGGCATAGGCGGCATAGACGCTGGTGCGCTTGGAAAGATTGTAGGTGTAGCCCAATGCCCACTGCTTGGCCTTGCCAGCGCTGGTATCGTTGGAAACGTCCAGCTTGGACTGGGTGTAGGAAGCCTGGATCGCATGCTTGCCGAAAGGCACGGTTACGCCGAGGAGCCAGGTTTTCAGGGAGATGTTATCGAGATTGGAAGCCGACAACTTGTTGCGGTCATAGAAGACAGCCAGCTTGGCGACACTTAAATCGTAGGTGCCGCCCACCGCCCAGGTGGTGATCTTGGGTTTGACCGCGCCAAGCACGCCAGGGCCATCGTCATCGTCCCGGATGCGGTGATAGGAAACGCCGACATCCAGCGGGCCGTTGGTATAACGGGGCAGCAGGGCGACGACGGTGTTGTCGTGATCGTTGCCGGTATGCTCTTCCAGGATCGCGTTGGTGGAATAGGCAGCCGTGACGTTGAAGCCATTC
>JAITDH010000024.1 GCA_031282665.1 Zoogloeaceae bacterium
TCTACCGTGCCGCCCTCCAGCGCGAAACCCTGCTGCGTCCCCTCGGCAACACCGTTTACCTGATGCCGCCCTACATCGTCGAAGAGGAAGAAATCGACCAATTGGCCCGCGTCGCCGGAACGGCCCTGGAAGAAGCGCTCAGCAAATAGTTCCCGCGTGTTTCAGAAGAACATCAGGATACCCAGGTTGGAGTAGCTTGGCCTGGATGGCATAGACTCTAAGGGTTATCTGCCAGTTCGTAACGCACACCCTTGGGCACATGCAATGCGTCCAAGGGGTGAAAAGTCAGGCGGAAAACGAGGAACCGCAGCCGCAGGTGGAAGTCGCATTGGGATTGCGGATGACGAACTGCGATCCGGACAGCCCTTCCGTGTAGTCGATTTCCGCGCCCACCAGATATTGATAGCTCATCGGGTCGATCAGCAGGGTGACGCCGCCCTTTTCGAACAGCGTGTCGTCCTCGTTGCTGCTTTCCTCGAAGGTAAAGCCGTATTGAAAACCCGAGCAACCGCCGCCCGTCACGAAAACGCGCAGCTTCAGATCCGGATTGCCTTCTTCCTCGATCAGCTCGCGCACCTTGTTGACGGCGCTGTCGGTAAAAATGACGGGTTCGTTCGTCGTTTCGATGCTTTCGATTGTTTCACTCATGGGGATGTCTCCTGCAAAAAAGAGCGGGGATTATGGAAGCTAAAGCCCGCTCCGGTCAAGGGAGGGGAGATTCGCCGGAAGGTTCATCCGCGTCGTTCGTGTTCGCGCCGCTTTCCTTCTCCCTGGCGAGGAACAGGTGGCCCTCGATGAGCGCGCCTTGCTGGATTTCGATCACGTGGTATTCCACGTCGCCGACGATCCGCGCCTTGGGATGCAGTTTCAGTTCCGTGGCCCGCACCGGGCCGTTGATCGAGCCATTGACGACCAGATGCGTGACATCCACCTGCCCATTGATGACCCCGCTCTCGCTCAACATCAGGATCGAAGGGGATGAACGGGCGATGACCTGGCCGCAGATTTCGCCATTCACGCTCAAACCACCGGAAAACACGACATTGCCTTCGATTTTCGTATCCTGCCCGATCAGGCTGTCGAATTTGGCAGGGCTATTGTTCTTTTTGCCGAACATGCAAATCTCCTCCTCAAAAAGTGATACTGGCGGCAACGCGCCGGGTGCCCTGGGCGCCCTGGATCACCGACAATTCCGCCTTTTTCAACACGTCATCCGGCGCCAGACGCAGGACGCCTTCCTTGCGTTCCCATTGGCGGGTCTTGACCTGGTATTCCGGCCTCGCCGCCACTTTCTGGTCGCTGGGCCAGCGCAGCCGCACGGTCTTGCCGCCGCGCTCGACCACCAGCAGGAATTGCAGCCGGCCGACGAATTCCGTGGTCTGGCGTCCGGCATGGTAGCCTACCAGCACGCTGAAACGATAGAGTCCCGCCGAGTTGGGATCGGGACGAAGGGCGAAACGCTCCAGGCGAACCTCCCCCTCGCGCGTGCCGACCGGCACCAGGCGCAGGAAATAGGCAAGGTCGTCCTTCACGGTCGCCAGGTCGCCGGAAAGCGTATGCACGTCTTCCTCCAGCTTGCGCCGGGCGCTGTGCGCCATTTCCAGATCGAGCAACACGCTGCCACCGCCTTCCTGCAGGCGGCCCTCCAGGGAGTCTATCCGTTCCTGCAGGACAGCAGCATTCTTCTCCTCCGGAGAACGCGGCGGACAGAGGATGTAAACCACGGAAAGCAGGAGCAGCATTCCCAGCGCGCCCGTCGCCAGATAAAAGTAGCGAGTCGAACGCGCGTGAATCTCCGGCCTGCCGGCATATATCCTGAAACGGCGCAAGTGGCTGAACAGACCCGGTCGCATCGACTCCTCCCGTTTTTTTGCGAGGGGTCATGATAGCAATTAAAAAAGCCGTCTGATGAAACAGACGGCCTTTTTATTTGTATGCCAGAGTGGAAACCCTTCCCCTGGCTGAGGAAAGAATCAACGCTTGGAGAATTGCTTCCTGCGCCGCGCCTTGTGCAGGCCGACTTTCTTCCGTTCCACTTCGCGAGCGTCGCGGGTCACGAAGCCAGCAACGGAAAGGGCCGGTTTCAGGGTCGCGTCGAACTCGATCAGGGCGCGGGTAATCCCGTGCCGCACGGCGCCCGCCTGCCCGGACTCGCCGCCGCCGACGACATTCACCTTGATGTCGAAACCGTCCAGTTGATTCACCAGTTGCAACGGCTGGCGCACGATCATGCGCCCCGTTTCGCGGGAAAAGAACTCATCCACGGGCTTCCCGTTGACCACGATCTTGCCGGAACCGCGCTGCATGAACACGCGGGCCACCGCGCTCTTGCGCCGTCCCGTTCCGTAGTAATAGCTGGTTGCCATCTCGTTCGATCCTTAAATATCCAATGTCCTGGGTTGTTGCGCGCCATGCGGGTGTTCCGCGCCAGCGTAGCATTTCAGCTTCTTCAGCATGGCATAGCCGAGCGGCCCTTTGGGCAGCATGCCCTTCACCGCTTTTTCCAGGACGCGGCCCGGAAAGCGCTGCTGCATTTTCTTGAAGCTGGTTTCATAAACTCCACCGGGGAAACCCGTATGACGAAAATATTTCTTGTCCTCGGCCTTGTTGCCGGTCACGACGAGCTTTTCGACATTGGTTACAACGATGAAATCGCCAGTATCCACGTGCGGCGTGTAAATGGCTTTATGCTTGCCGCGCAGGCGATACGCGATCTCGCTGGCAAGACGCCCCAGCACCTTGCCGGTAGCATCCACCACGAACCATTCGCGTTCCACCTCGTGCGGCTTGGCGGAAAAAGTTTTCATTGACGGCATCCTTTGCCTGCGAAATCCAAAGAGGCGGGATTCTATACAAGAAGACAGCGCAATGTCAAACACTATTCGGAGGCGGGATGCCATCCTCCGACCTCTTCCCATGCTCGCCAACGTTTCCCCTGACATCCACGCGCCGACCGGCTAAAATCCTGCTTTTCGTCTTCCCGGACATGTCATGAGCGAACAGAATTCCCTTGCACCCCTTTCCTACCGCGGCGCGGGCGTGGATATCGACGCGGGCGACGCCCTGGTCGACCGCATCAGGCCGCTGGCGAAAAAGACCCTGCGCGAAGGCGTGCTGGGCGGCATCGGCGGGTTCGGCGCCCTGTTCGAGATACCGAAGCGCTATCGGGAACCGGTGCTGGTTTCCGGAACGGATGGGGTGGGGACGAAATTGAAGCTCGCTTTTGCGCTGAACCGGCATGATACGGTTGGACAGGATCTGGTGGCGATGAGCGTCAATGACATCCTGGTGCAGGGGGCGGAATCCCTCTTTTTCCTCGATTATTTCGCCTGCGGCCGGCTCGACGTGGAGACAGCGGCGCGGGTGATCGGCGGTATCGCGCGCGGCTGCGAACTCGCCGGCTGCGCCCTGATTGGCGGCGAGACGGCGGAAATGCCCGGCATGTATCCGGATGGCGAATACGATCTGGCGGGGTTTGCCGTCGGCGTGGCGGAAAAATCCCGCCTCATCGACGGTTCCGGCATCCAGCCAAGGGACGCGGTGCTGGGACTGGCTTCTTCCGGGGCGCATTCCAACGGCTATTCCCTGATCCGCAAGATCATCGAACGCGCGCGTCCCGATCTGGCGGCGCCCTTCGATGGGGAGCGGACGCTTGCCGATGTGGTCATGGCGCCCACCCGGATCTATGTGAAATCCATCCTGGCCCTGATGGACAAGGTGGAAATCAAGGGGATGGCGCACATCACCGGCGGCGGGCTGACGGAAAATGTGCCGCGCGTCCTGCCCGCGAACACCGTGGCCGTGCTGGAAGCCTCGGCCTGGCCGCGTCCCCGGCTCTTCGACTGGCTGCAAGAGGAGGGCCGGGTGGCGGAAGAGGAAATGCACCGTGTCTTCAACTGCGGCATCGGCCTGGCCGTCGTCGTGGCGGAAAGCGACGTGGAAACGGCGCTGGAAATCCTGCGCCGGGGCGGGGAGAATGTCTGGCGCATCGGCAGTATCGCGGCGCGACAGGCGGACGAAGCGCAAACCCGGATCGTGGCGCGCTGAATGCGCCGATGAAACCGTTCAAGTAAGGTATCGTTCGTTTATTTTTCAAAATCAGGAATGCTCCCATGACCCCCCCCGACAACTCTCCCTTCCCCCAGAATCCGGAACAGTGGGAACGCAAGACACTGGAAAAACTGGTTTTCGCCACCCTCAATGAACAACGCGCGCGGCGGCGCTGGGGGATTTTCTTCAAGATACTGACCTTTCTCTATCTGCTCATCGTCCTCCTGGCCATGATGGGCTGGGGGAAGGGGCCCGAAACCAAGAGCCTTTCGCGCCATACCGCGGTAATCAACCTGCAAGGCATCATCGACGCCCAGGGCGAAGCCAGCGCGGAAAAGCTCAACGCCGCCCTCGCCGCGGCTTTCTCGGACAAGAATACGGCGGGCGTCATCCTGCGGATCAACAGCCCCGGCGGCAGCCCGGTGCAATCCGGCAGCGTTTTCGATGAAATGCGCCGGCAGAAAAAGCTGCATCCGGACATTCCGCTCTACGTCGTCATCGAAGATCTCTGCGCCTCCGGCGGCTACTACATCGCCGCCGGCGCGGACGAAATCTACGTCAACCGGGCCAGTCTCGTCGGTTCCATCGGCGTCCTGATGGACAGTTTCGGCTTCACCGACGCCATGGCGAAGCTCGGCATCGAGCGCCGCCTGATGACGGCGGGCGAAAACAAGGGGTTTCTCGATCCCTTCTCCCCGCTGAACGAAAACCAGAAGGCGCATGTGCAAACCCTGCTCGACGAACTGCACCAGCAATTCATCGAAGCCGTCCGCCAAGGGCGCGGCAATCGTCTGAAAGAAACGCCGGAACTGTTCTCCGGCCTGATCTGGAGCGGCGAAAAAAGCGTGCAGATGGGCCTCGCCGATGGTTTCGGCAGCGTCGAAAGCGTGGCGCGCGACAAGATCAAGGCGGAAAACCTGGTCGATTTCTCCGTCCGGGAAAATTTTGCCGAACGCCTTGCCAAGCGCCTGGGCGCCAATGCCGCCGCGGGCTTCGGCCAGGCATTCCGCGAGACGATGCAAAGCGGGGTGCGCTGACGGATCGTTCCGGCATATTCACGAGGAATGCGGCATGACGCGCCAGATGAAACGCGCTGCCTTGCTTTGTGTTTTCCTCCTCTCCCTGGCGGGATGCCGGACGCTTCCCCTCTCCGGCGGCCTTTCCCCGGATACGCCGCTGGCCCTGCCGCATGCCTCGCCCAATTTCGAGGAACGGCGCGCCAATTACGTCATCCTGCACCACACCAGCAATGACGATCTCGCCCGCGCCCTGGCTACCCTGACCCATCCCCTGCGCGGGGTCAGCAGCCATTACCTGATCGGCCGCCAGGGGGAAATCCTGCAACTCGTCGCGGAATCCCGGCGCGCCTGGCACGCGGGCGCCTCCTGGTGGGGCGGGCAGACCGACATGAATTCCGCCTCCATCGGCATCGAACTGGACAACAATGGCACCGAGCCTTTCCCGCCCGAGCAGATCGACGCCCTCCTCGCCCTCCTTGCCGACATCCGGCAGCGTCACGTCATCCCCCGCGCCAATTTCCTCGCGCATGGCGACATCGCGCCGGCCAGGAAGAGCGACCCCAGCCATTTCTTTCCCTGGGCGCGTCTGGCGGCGCAAGGTTTCGGCCTGTGGTGCGAAGCGCCGCCTCCCCCGCCGCCGGACTTCGATTTTTTCCTGGCGCTGACCGCCTTCGGCTACGACCCGCGCGAACCGCGGGCCTCCCTGCTGGCTTTCCGCAGGCATTTCCACCCGGCCGCCCTGGACGAAAACCCCTCTTTCTCGCCCCCCTCCGCCGAAGAATCGGCCCTCCTTGCCTGCCTCCTGGAGCAGCGTAAGGACGGCGTCATTCCTGCCGATGGGCGGGATTCCGTTCGAAGCGATAAAAAAGATTGGGTTCGGAAATGAGGTAGATCGTCCCGTCCCGGCCCACGGTGACGCCTTCGGCCTGCGGAACGAAAGCGGTAAGCCCGTGCCAGCCGCGCCAGAGCGGCATCAGGCCGACCAGTTCGCCTTCCTCGCTGTATTCGGCCAGCAGGTGGGATTCGTCGCTCAACAGCAGCATATGCCCATTCTGATTACTGCGGCTCAGGGAAGAAAGATCGCGCATGAAATGCCGGAAAGGCTGCCGCGGCTGCCATTCGTGGATTTGCAGGTCCATTTCCCCATTGTTGCCGTCCATGAGACGCGGCAGACCGTCGATTTCAAAAATACGCGGGATTTTTTCCTTGGCAACGAAAAGACGGTGGTTTTCTTCGTCCCAACTGACACCCTCGAAGCCGAAATTGCCGCTTTGCAGGATGCCCAGGCCCAGACGGGGCGCGCCCTGCACATCGACATGCCGGGTATCCGCGTCGATCGCCACGCGGTAGATCTGCTGGCGGCGCTCGTCAATGAGGGCGAATAGGTTGCCTTCCATATGGGTGATGCCCTCCAGGTCTTCCACCCCCGCGACCGGCAGTTTCCGCACGACCTCGCCCTCCCGCGTCAATTCCACGATCTGCGGCGGATGGTTGACCGTGGTGAAGAGGGTATCGGTCTCTCCGTTGTAGGTCAGCGCGGAAGAATTGGCGGTCAATCCCTCGATGGGATGCGCTTCCAGGGTAACGCGATATTCGGCCAGCCGCAGACTGCCCGGCGCCTGGCTGGGCATGCCGATCCAATACCAGGCAAGCGCCGCGAGCTGGTAATTCCAGGC
>JAITDH010000025.1 GCA_031282665.1 Zoogloeaceae bacterium
GTATTCCTGTCCGGCGTCCAGCCCAGAATGGCGGTGGCGCTGTGGCGTTCGTAGCGGGAATGAACGGTTTTGCCGTCGCCGTCTTCGTAATCCCCGGAACGGGCGTGGGTGACAATGCCCTGGACATAGCCCAGCGGCGACCCCGCTTTCGCGTCGAGGAAAACATCGTGACGCCCGAAGCTCGCGCCGGTGACAGCGCCACTCGCCTGCCAACCCGGCTCGGCAAAATAAACCGGATTGCGCTCGAAACGCACCGTGCCCGCCGAAGCGCCAGAGCCGTGGCGCACGCTCTGCGGCCCCTTGGTAAGGATGACGCGATCGAAGGCGTCCGGGAAGATGTAAGCAGTGGGCGGGTCCATGCGTCCGCCGCAGCCGCCGAGGATTTGCTCGCCATCGAAAAGAATATTGAGGCGCGAAGCCGCCATGCCGCGAAACACTGGGTCGCCGTCGGTGCCGCCTTTGCGGATGACGCTCATGCCGGGAATGGTCTTCAAGAAACTTGCGCCGTCGTTGGCGGGCAGGGGTTGCTGCGGCGCTTTCGGGTCGAAGCGGACTTCCAGCGGTTTTATCATCACGGGGGCGGTGACGACGAGGGGTTCGAGTTCGGCTTCGTTTGCAAAATCGCTCGCGGGGGATACGCCGGGATTCTCGTGTTCGTGTTGGGAGGATGCTTCCTGGGCGCGGAGCGCGGGAAAGGCGAGTGTCGTGGCAAAGGCGGCAAGCAGCGCGCCCGCCACGGGTTTGATCTGGAAAATGTGAGACATGAAAAAATCCTTCGCAAATGCCGGCGAAGCGCGCGCACTGCGCCGGCGAACGTCGATAAACATGATCCGCCGGCTGCGGGAAAGCGCATGCCGGACGGATGACGAAACAGAGGGGAAAAATCAGGCGAAGGAAGGCGGGGCGCGTGTGGGCGCGTGGCGGCTGTCGGGAAGCGGCGGCTGGGAACCGCTGGAAAATGGCGGGAGAAAGGCCGTTGCCGCGGGTTCGGGCGGGGGGAAGGAAAAATCCGCGCTGGGAAGGACGAGGGCATCATGCCCCGCCAGGCAGAACGGGCAATGCGCGCCCATCGCGTAATGAGACGACTCTGGAGGCGGCTCCGAGGACGTGTTCGCCGCCACTTCCAGCATCGACACGCCCATCGCCGTGCAAATGACGTTCGTATTGCCCCCATGCGCGTCCGACGCCAGGAGCGCGACGCCCGCGCCACCCGCCAGACGCAAGGCGAGCAGCAGGATGGCCAGGATGGCGAAACGAGGGGAGCGCAGGTCATGGAAACGCATGGGGGCGGATTATAACCATATCCCGATCGGTCTTGCAGGACGAAAAGGAATGACAAGGTAGGTTCGCTCTTGGTTCCTCCACGTTGATCTCACCCCGGTACGCATCGTGGGTTGCCACGTCACGTCGCTCATGCCCGGGAATGACGAAAAATATTCCGGGTTTGGATTGTGTCGGCATTTGAACCCAAACGCCCTGATTACCCAACCTTTCACGCCTCCGCCTGCTTGCCGGCGGTCAGGTATTTGGGCGGGTCGAAGAGGGAGTGGATTTCCACCCGTTTGATTTCCGGATGATCCGGGACGGCGAACAGGACGGGGGTCAGCAATTCCTCGAAAATGCCGCGCAGACTACGCGCGCCGGTTTTGTATTCCTGGGCGATCTCGGCGATTTGCCGGAAGACGGGGGCGGCGATGGCGAGCTGGACGCCCTCTTGCGCGAGAATGGCCTGGTATTGCCGATAAAGGGCGTTTTTCGGTTCCACCATGATGCGGATCAGCATTTCCTTGCTCAGGGTCTGTATTCGCACGACCATGGGCAGGCGGCCGGTGAATTCGGGGATCAGCCCGAATTCGAACAGATCCGTCGGCTTCACCCGGTTGTTGAGACGGTCGAGGATGTTTTCGTCGTCATCCTGGCTGGCGGTGATGTATCCGAGACTCTGCGAGCGGGCCATGATGTCTTCCAGTCCGACGAAGGCGCCGCCGCAGATGAACATGATGCCGCTGGTATCGATCGTGCGGCCGTCGCCCAGGTGTACCGGATAGCCCTCCATGATCTTCAGGAGCGCGTGCTGGACGCTTTCTCCCGAAACGGCGCGCGGCGCGTCGCCGCGCGCCTTGAGCTTGTCCACTTCGTCGATGAACACGATGCCGCGGGCGGCCTGTTCCAGCCGGCCGTCCGCCCGCTCCAGGAGGCGCGTCATGATGGCGACGATTTCTTCCCCCACGTAGCGGGTCTGGGCGAGGGAGGTCGCGTCGGCGGTCACGAAGGGAACATCCAGTTGCCGGGCCATGGTTTCGCAGAGGAGGGTCTTCCCGCAGCCGGAAGGGCCGACGATGAGCACATTGCTCTTGTCCAGGCTCATCTTGCCGCTTTTTCCCAAGGAGAGCTTGCGATAATGGGTGTACACTGCGACGGCCAACACCCGCTTGGCTTCGTCCTGTCCGATGACGTATTGATCGAGGTAGCGCACGATGTCGCTGGGTTTGAGGGGCATGTCGATGGTCTGCGATGTGTTCATGGCGGATTCGGGGATGGTGGCTGACATTGCGCTAGTGTAATGCGTGGCCGCCGTCGATGATAAGAGGTTTCTATGCTGGAATTCACTTTTTTGGGAACTTCGTCCGGCACGCCAAGCCGGACGCGCAATGTGTCGGGGCTGGCGGTGCGGGCGACACAAGCGGAAACAAAGCAGCGGGACTGGTTCCTGATCGACGCGGGCGAGGGCACGCAGCACCGCCTGCTTTCCCTGCCGCTCTCCCTGCAAAATCTGGCGGCTATCCTGATTACCCATGCGCATGGCGATCATTGCTACGGGCTGCCCGGCCTTCTCGCCTCGATGGCGATGGACGGACGGCAACGGCCCCTGACGATCTGGGGGCCGCAAACCGTCCTCGACTGGCTGGCGCAGACCTTCCGCCTGACGGACGAGGAACCTCCCTTCGCCCTGGAATATCGCGCGACGGAGAGCGAAAAAACGCTGGTGTGGAACGAACACCTCGTTTTTCACGCGCGCCCCTTGCGGCATCGCGTCGTCACGCACGCATTCGAGATCGGGCTTCATTCCCGCAAAAGACGCCTGGATCTCGCGGCCCTGCGTTCGCTCGGCATTCCGCAGGGTCCCCTGTGGAAAAAGGCGCAGCGGGGAGAAACCCTCGTCGTCGGCGAACGAAGCATTCCGCCCGATGCCGTCTCGACGCTGGAGGATCTGCATGTATCCGCCATCTGCGGCGGCGACAACGCGGAACCGGAAATACTCGCGCCATATGTCGAAGGACTGGATCTGCTGATCCACGAGGCGACCTACAGCGAGGCGGTCGCCCGCAAGGTGGGACCCGCGCCCATGCACAGTTCCGTGGAAAGGGTCGCCCGCTTCGCCGCCGAGCGTGGGATTCCCCATCTGGCGCTCACCCATTTCAGCCCCCGCCATCACGCCGACATGGCGGCCCTGGAAGCGGAGGCGCGCCAATACTATGCCGGGCACCTCATCCTGGCGGAAGACGGGATGCGCTACGTCCTGGACGGTCACGGCCGGCTCGCTTGCGAGCAAGCGGGACAGGAGGCGGAGGAGGGGAAACGGGAATAGTCAACGCGCCGTTCCGCCATCCGGCAAGGGGGCGATGGTGCAGGTATTGCGGCCGGCGTTCTTGCTTGCGTACATGGCCTCGTCGGCGGCTTCGACCAGTTCTTGCGGCGTCTCGCCGTGTTCAGGGTAGAGGCTGATGCCGATGCTGGCATG
>JAITDH010000033.1 GCA_031282665.1 Zoogloeaceae bacterium
AGGGGAATGGCGATGTCGAACCCGGTGACCGGCAGGCGTCCCATCATCATGCCCTTGGCCATGCTGAGGAAGAGCGCCGTGAGCAGCGGGAAGGACTGTCCCACCAGCGCTTCCAGCAGACCCAGCCTGTCCTGCGCGCCGCTGAAGCGTTTGTGCAGCAGCCGGGCAAGCGCCCAGGCCAGCACCGGGCTGACGCCCAGGACCAGGAATTGCCAATAGAAATCGGGGGACTGGAGATCCGCCCATAAATTCAGCAGGTGTGAATGATTCATCGCGGCGAGGGGGAAAATGAAAGCTCTATTGTACCGGCAGGAGGCAGGGGTTTCGTAGGTTGGTAGGTTGGTAGGTTGGATAAGCCGCAGGCGTAATCCGACAATTGTTCATCACCGGCGCTTGCGCCGCTGTTCCTTGATTTGCGATGCTGCGCATCGGTGTGGACGAATGTCGGATTACGCCTTCGGCTTATCCAACCTACAAAACTGGCTCCTGACTCCTGATTCCTGATTATCGTGCTTTACAGTCTGTCCGCCAGACTAGAAAATGCTGGGTCTTCCGATATTTCGCGTTCATCGGCGCGACCGACAAAAATGGCCCAGCAAGCCAATGCCGCTCTGCCGAGCGGCTTCAAGATCGAAAACTACACCATCGTCCGCCAGCTTTCCATGGGGGGCTTTTCCATCGTCTACCTGGCGCACGACGCGGATGGGCAGGACGTGGCCATCAAGGAATACCTGCCGAACAGCCTGGCGCTGCGCGCCAAGGGAGAGACCCAGCCGGTCATCACCGCGGAACACCGGGGCGCCTTTCGCTACGGCATGAAATGCTTCTTCGAGGAAGGCCGGGCGCTGGCGCGGCTTTCCCATCCCAACGTGGTGCGCGTCAACAATTTCTTCCGCGCCAACGAAACCGTGTACATGGTCATGGAATACGAGCGGGGACGCACCCTGCAGGAATTCGTGCGCAAGCATCTGGGGCATATTTCCGAGCGTTTCCTGCGCGGCATCTTCGTCCGTCTCCTGAACGGCCTGCGGGAAGTGCATAGCAACAAGCTGCTCCATCTGGACCTGAAGCCCTCGAATATCTACCTGCGCTCGGACAACACGCCGGTGCTGATCGACTTCGGCGCCGCGCGGCAAACCCTGCTGATGTCCGACGCGCCGATCCTGAAGCCGATGTATACCCCGGGCTTCGCCTCGCCGGAGCACTACGGGGACAGGAAGAACCTCGGCCCGTGGAGCGACATCTACGGCATCGGGGCGTCGATGTACGCCAGCCTGACCGGGAGCGCGCCGCAGGCGGCCAACGAGCGGCAGAAAAAAGACCAGGTGGAACGGGCAGCCAGGCGCTGGGCCGGGCAATTTTCGGCGCATTTCCTGGAAACCATCGACAACTGCCTGGAACTCGATCATCTGGCGCGCCCGCAGAGCGCCTACAGCTTGCAAAAGATGCTGGCGGAAGAAGGCGAGATCATCGACTCGCCGCAACCGGAATACGGTTGGTTCAGAAAAATTTTTCAGCGATTCAAAAACAGATCATGAGATTCACCATCTACCAGGACAGCCGCCGGGGCGGACGCGGCAACAACGAAGACCGTCTGGCGCACTGCTACTCGCGCGACGCCCTGCTGCTCGCCGTCGCCGACGGCATGGGCGGGCACTATTACGGGGAAGTCGCCTCGCAGATCGCCGTGCAGACGCTGGTCGCGGCATTCCAGCGGGAAGCCCGGCCCATGCTGGAAGACCCCTTCGCCTTTTTGCAGGAACACATCTTCTCCGCGCACCGCGCCATCCTCGACTATTCCATCCGGCAACATCTGCGGGATTCCCCGCGCACGACGCTCACCGCCTGCCTGATCCAGAACAACGTGGCATATTGGATACACGCGGGCGACTCCCGCCTCTACCTGATCCGCAACGGCAGGATCGCGGCGCGCACACGCGACCATTCCGTCGTGCAGCGCATGGTCGACGAAGGCAGGATATCGCTGGAAGAGGCCGAGCACCATCCCGAACGCAACCGCATCTATAGCTGCCTGGGCGGGCCGCAACTGCCGGAACTGGAGTTTTCCCACAAGACGCCCCTGCAGGCGGGCGACGTCATCGCCCTCTGCACCGATGGCGTCTGGGGCGTGCTGCCGAACGAAAACATCCTGGCGCAGGCCTTGCAGGACGGCAATCTGCTCAAGGTCGTGCCGCTCTTCATGGATCGCGTGGAAAACATCGCCGGGCAGTTCGGCGACAATCTTTCCATCCTCGCCGTGCGCTGGGAAGAAAACTACGCCGACCACGTGCCGACCTCCAGCGTCTCCACGCAGGGCATGGGCATGACCGACGTCACGACCCACATGGAAGAATTCGGCAACATTCCCCGCCCCGACCTTTCCGACGACGAAATCGAGCTTGCCATCGACGAAATTCGCGCCGCCATTGAAAAATACAGTTTCAAGAAATAGGAGCCTGCCATGCGTCCCTCCCAGCGCGCCAACGACGAACTGCGCCCCATCTCTCTCATCCGCGGCTACACCTGCCACGCCGAAGGCTCGGTCCTGATCGAAGTCGGCCAGACCCGCGTCCTGTGCACCGCCAGCGTCGAAGACAGCGTCCCGCCCTTCCTGCGCGGCAAGGGGCAAGGCTGGGTCACGGCGGAATACGGCATGCTGCCCCGCTCCACCCACAGCCGTTCGCCGCGCGAAGCCGCGCGGGGCAGACAGGGCGGCAGGACGCAGGAAATCCAGCGCCTGATCGGCCGTTCCCTGCGCGCGGTGATCGACCTTTCCACCCTGGGCGAGCGGCAGATCATCCTCGACTGCGACGTATTGCAAGCGGACGGCGGCACGCGCTGCGCCTCCATCACCGGCGCCTGGGTTGCCCTGCACGACGCCTGCCGGCGCCTCGTGGCCGACCGCAAGATTCCCGCCATGCCCATCCGCGACCACATCGCCGCCGTTTCCGTCGGCATCCTGGGCAAGGAAGCCGTGCTCGACCTCGATTATGCCGAAGATTCTTCCTGCGACACCGACATGAACGTCGTCATGACCGGACGGGGCGGCATCGTCGAAATCCAGGGCACGGCCGAGGGCAAACCCTTCACGAGGGAAGAAACGGACACCCTGCTCGACCTGGCCACAGGCGGCATCCGGCAACTCGTCGCTTTGCAGAAACAGGTATCGGATGCCGGGTAGAGGCGGGAGTCGGAGGGAAAACCCCTCGTCATTACCATATCGCTTCGCTCCAGAAAATGACGAAGCGGGAGGATTTTCGTGCTCGGATGGGGTGCAATCCAAAGGTGGAGGAAAACCCGTGCGTTCACCTCCAACCCTCGTCATTGCCACTGGCCTACGGCTCTCGCAATGACGAGCTTGAAGGTGAGCGCGCCCGCTCGAATCCGCTCGAATGAGCGGCCCCACTCTGTTTCCTTCCCTGGGGTAAAATAAAAAACCTTTCCCACCCATTTTCTCCACATGCTCAAGCAACGTACCCTGAAATCCGCGATTTCCGCTTCTGGCGTCGGACTGCATGGGGGCGCGAGGGTCAATATGAACCTTCGTCCCGCGCCGCCCGATAGCGGCATCGTCTTTTGCCGCACGGACCTGCCGGGCAGTGTCGGGGTGCCTGCTCTCGCGACCCGCGTGGGCGATACCCGGATGTGCTCCTGCCTGGAAATGGAAACGCCCGCCGGCAAGGTCAAGGTGGGCACGATCGAGCATCTGATGTCGGCCTTTTCCGGCCTGGGCATCGACAATGCCGTCGTCGAGCTGGACGCGGCGGAAACGCCGATCCTCGACGGCTCCGCCGCGCCTTTCGTCTTCCTCATCCGTTCCGCGGGCATCGTGGAGCAGGAGGCGCCCAAGCGCTTCATCCGCGTCATCCGCGCCGTGGAGGTGGAGGATGGTGACAAGCGGGCGCGCTTCGATCCATACGAGGGATTCCGCCTGGATTTTTCCATCATCTTCAACCATCCGGCGATCGACCATTCCGCCAAGCGCGCGGTGTTCGATTTCGCCGAGCATTCCTACACCGGCGAGATCGCCCGCGCGCGGACCTTCGGTTTCATGCAGGAGGTCGAATGGCTGCGCGAGAACGGGCTGGCCCTGGGCGGCGGCTTGGAGAACGCCATCGTGCTGGATGAATTCCGCGTCCTGAACGACGACGGGCTGCGCTATGGCGACGAGTTCGTCAAACACAAGATCCTCGACGCCATCGGCGACCTGTATCTGCTCGGGCACCCGCTCCTGGCGGCCTTTTCCGCCCACAAATCCGGGCACGACCTGAACAACCGCCTCGCGCGCGCCCTGCTCGCCCAGGAAGACGCCTGGGAACTCGTCACTTTTCCGGAAGCCGAAAAAGCGCCGGAAGGCCCCCGCCGCTGGCTGGCGAAAACCCTGCCCGGCGAAACGCCCGCCTTCGTCCCCGCCCTGGCCGGTCTGGGCACGCTGGCGTAGGGTTGGCGCAATCCGACATTCGTACTTCACGATGCGTAGCATCGCAAATCGAAGAATAGTGGCGCAAGCGCCGGTAATGAACGAATGTCGGATTACGCCTTCGGCTAATCCAACCTACCCAACCTACATGCCCGCAGCATGCTCCATCGCCCAGCGATGGACAGGTGGCAGAACAGGGCCGGCACGACGACCTGCTGGCCCGCGAGGGCCGCTACGCGCGCATGTGGCGGGCGCAGGAGCGCGTGAAGAATTGGCATGTGGGATTGCATCCCTGAAACAAAACACTGTAACTCAATAATGGGATTTGTTACCATCGCTTCTTTTGTTTCAGACGGGTGTCCACCATGAATGCCAATGCTATTCCCCTGCCGCTTGCCTCTCCCGGCGAGCCGATGCGGGTGCTTGCCTTTGCTCACCCGCGGGAGATGGAAAAACGGCTCTCCAGCATGGGGATTGCCGTGGGAAGTGAATTGCGCCTGCTCCAGCGTGAAGGCGGCAATCTCGTCGTGGCGGTCGGGAATTCCCGTCTGGC
>JAITDH010000052.1 GCA_031282665.1 Zoogloeaceae bacterium
GGCCTGAACTTTTCCGACCAGGCGCTCGCCGATGGCGTCTCCTATGCCCACGCGCGCGGGCGGAAGGTGCTGATCGCCATCAACACCTATCCGCAGCCCGAAAGGGAAAAGGAATGGCAGCAGGCGGTGGATGCCGCCGTCGAACTGGGCGCGGACGCGGTGATCCTGGCGGATGTCGGCCTTCTGTCCTACGCCCGCGAACGCCATCCCGGCCTGCACCTGCATCTTTCCGTGCAGGGATCGGCCACCAACTACGAAGCCATCAATTTCTGCGCGCACGAATTCGGCATCCGCCGGGTCGTGCTGCCCAGGGTGCTCACCCTGGCGCAGGTCGAGCATCTCATCCAGCATACCGACGTGGAAGTCGAAGTCTTCGGCTTCGGCAGCCTCTGCGTCATGAACGAAGGGCGCTGCTGGCTTTCCTCCTATGCCACCGGCGAATCACCGAACACCGTCGGCGCCTGTTCGCCGGCCAAGTTCGTCCGTTGGGAAAAGCGCCGGGAACATGCCGGGGAAGCGCCTGGCGAACACATGGACGCCCGCCTCAACGGCATCCTCATCGACTCCTTCGCGCCGCAGGAACCGGCGGGCTACCCCACCCTGTGCAAGGGGCGCTTCGAAGTGCGCGGCGACGTCTATTACGCCCTGGAGGAGCCGACCAGCCTGAATGTGCTGGAAATGCTGCCGCAATTGATTACGAGCGGCGTCTCCGCGATCAAGGTCGAAGGCCGCCAACGCAGCCCGGCCTATGTCGAACAGGTCACCCGCACCCTGCGCGCCGCGCTCGACCGCGCCATGGACGCGGTTTCTTCCGGCGTCGACTATCGGGTGGAACGCGCCTGGCAGGCCGAACTCGCCCGTGTCGAAGAAGGCCATCAGGCCACCCTGGGCGCCTACAGCCGCCCTTGGCGCTGACCCCCCGCACTAGAGGAAAAACGGCCCATGAGTCCCAGCGTTAGTCTTGCCCATCATCCCGTCACCCCGAAAATCAGCCTGGGGCCGCTCCTCTGGTTCTGGACGCGCGAAAAGGTGCTGGAATTCTATGCCGCGATGGCCGCCCGGCCGGAAATCGAGACGATCTACCTGGGCGAAGTCGTCTGTTCCCGCCGCCAGCAGATGCGCACCGGAGACTGGCTGGAACTTTCGCGCCAGCTCGTCACGCAGGGAAAGCGCATCGTCTTCTCGGCGCAGGCCCTGCTGGAATCCGAAAGCGACCTGAAATCCCTGCGCCGCCTGATGGACGAAGGGCAGGTTGCCATGGAAGTCAACGACCTGGGCGCCGTGGCGATCGCGCAGGCGCGCAATCTGCCCTTCGTCTGCGGCCCGCACCTCAATGTCTACAACGAAACCACCCTGCGCTGGTTCGCGCGGCAGGGCGCGATTGCCTGGACGCCTCCCCTGGAAGCCTCGCGGGACATGATTTTCGCCCTGCACAGGAGCCGTCCCGCCGGGATGCAAACGGAAGTCTTCGCCTTCGGCAAGCTGCCGCTGGCCTTTTCCGCCCGCTGCTTCACCGCCCGCCATTACGATCTCAACAAGGACAACTGCCAGTTCCGCTGCCTGGAACATCCGCAGGGACTCCTCGTCAAGACCCGCGAAGGGCAGCCCTTCCTCACCATAAACGGCATCCAGACCATGTCCGCGCAGACCCTGAACCTGCTGTCCCAGATTCCCGGCCTGATCCGCATGGGCGTGGAAGCCATCCGACTCTCGCCGCAGGAGCGGCACATGGAAAGCGTGCTCGCCGCCTTCTTCGCCGCCTGCCACGGCCAGACCCCCGACCCCGCGGCGCTCGCCGCCGCCGCCGACGAAACCGGCTTCTGCGACGGCTACTGGTTCGGCCGCCCGGGCATCGAATGGAAACAGGCGGAAGCCATGCTGGCGGAAATCGAAACCGCCTGATGCGCGGGAAACCTTTGCTCGCCTTCAGAACATCCTTTGGGATTGGCGCGGCGTGATGCCGAACCGCCGCCGGTAGGCAGTGGCAAAGTTGGCCGGACTGGTGTAGCCGGCGATGGCGGCGGCCTCGATGATGGAGCGGCCTTCGCACTCCAGTGCCTGACGGGCGCGCAGCAGGCGAGCGCGCCGCAGGTAGTCGAAGACCGTCATGCCGCAGACCGCGCGGAACTGCCTTTGCAGGGTACTGGCGTTGGTGCATGCATGTCGTGCGATTTCCTCCAGGGACATACCATCTGCCGTGCCGCTGTCGAGCAGATCGCGCACATCGGCGACGCGTTGCCGCTCGCGTGGCCGCAGGGAAGGCGGCGGCGCGACGCCGAGCAACTGGCGCAGCGCCTCCGCAGCCAGCTCGATTACCCGACTTTCCTGATAGAGCCTGCGCAGCAGGGAGGGATCGCCCGGCGGCTGGATCAACTGTTCGGCAAGGGCCACGGCACGCGGTGTCGGTGTCCAGCGCTTGATGGTGAGGTGGCGTTCGAACAGGGCCGCGCAGCCGGCTTCGCCTTCCGGACAGACCGCGGCCAGCCATTCGCGGCCGAAAGCGAGGCTCACCTTGCGTTCGCGCTTGCCGCGCCAGGCATGCCGCACGAACAGCTCCGGTTCGGAGAGCGCGACGAAGGCGGCTTGGGGCTGGCGTTCGACACCCTTGGCGCGCGTGGCGTCGAGGCTGATGCGACGGGGGCCATAGGAAACGTCCACCTGACCGTCGAGCACCACTGCGAGGAGCAGGCTTTCACCTTGTACCGCGCATTGGATGGTCAGATCGTGCAAATCCCGGACATCGGCGCAATGGAGCGCCAAACCCGGGCGCAAATGCCCACCGTGGCACAGGCCGAGCAGGGCGGGTGTTTCCGGCGCCAACACGGGATCGATGCGAACATCCAACCTGCCGGCGGATGCCGGGTCATGCAATTCGCCGCACAGAACCATCTGCTTACCATCCCGACTTTCGGACATCCATCCTCCCTTCCGCGCTGGCCAGTACCGATGCGCAAACAATTTTCTTTTTCACGCAAAGATCAGCGCACGTTTCGCATATTATCATAAGCACAAATCACTCTCATTCACTCTCATGATTGGAAGCAGCATGCGACACTCCATTGCCCATGATCGGCTCACGCCGCTGGCCATTGCCATTACCGCCCTGACCGTCGCCATCGCGCCGGCACAGGCGCAGGAGACTACGTTGGGAACCGTGGTCGTGACGGCTGCCAGCCATGAGCAGGACGTCAAGGACGCGCCGGCGAGTATTTCGGTCATCACCCGCGAGGAATTGGACAAGAAGCCATACGCCAATCTGCGCGAAGTGCTGTCGGGACTGGAAGGCGTGTCCGTGGTCGGCTACGGCGCCTCCGAAACCGACATTATGATCCGTGGCATGCCCGCAGAATACACGCTGTTCCTCGTGGACGGCAGACGCCAGGGCACGCGCGAAACCATGAATCGCGGCACCAGCGGTGTGCAGTCCAATCTTCTGCCGCCCCTGGCCGCCATCGAGCGCATCGAGGTCGTGCGCGGCCCGATGTCCTCGCTCTACGGCTCAGATGCCATCGGCGGAGTCATCAACATCATCACGCGCAAGGTGCCGGTGCGGTGGGGCGGTTCCATATCGCTGGGCGGCGTCTGGCAAAAACACGGTTATCTGGGGGATTCGCAACTGGGAGAGTTCTGGGTCGGTGGTCCGATCAAGAGCGACGTGCTGGGCATTTCCATCCAGGGAAAATCCAACAGGCGCGACGAGGATGACTACTTCGTGCTGCCGCCCGGCGCGACATCCGCAGCCGCCTATGGCGCCCTGAAGCAGAAAGACGAGTCGCTCTCCGTGCGCCTGACGGCGAAACCGGCGGCCAATCAGGATGTGATCCTGGAAGCGGGACGCGCGGAACTGACACTGAGCAACTCGACCGCCTATGCCCGCGACAACCCCACCATACTGACGCCGGAGACAGAACATGCGCGCGGTTGGTGGTCGATCATGCACAACGGGCGCTGGGGCGACGGCATCACCACGACGCTGGCCTTGCAACGGGAAACCGGCACGCAAACCAAGTGGGACGCCGATGGCGTGAAATTCGGGGGGAAACAGGAAATCGTGAACACCGTGCTGGACGGTCTGGTGAGCCTGCCGTTGGGCAAGAACCTGCTCAAGGTCGGTGTCCAGTTCACCCGCAACGAGCTGACGGGCATAGCGGGCGAAGCGGTGATCGCAGGCTACCCAGCCAACACGGATGACGTCCGTCTCGATTCGCGGGCCGTGTTCGTCGAGAACGAGTTTTTCGCCACGGACAACCTGGCACTGACCGCAGGCGTGCGCATGGACGACGACGAGCGCTACGGCCGGCACTGGACACCGCGCCTCTATGGCGTCTATCACCTCGATCCGCGCTGGACCGTGCGGGGCGGCGTAGCCAAGGGCTTCAAGGCGCCGACCATCCGCCAGAGCGCCGCGAACTATTGCATGACCACCGGCGCTTCCACGGGACGCGGATCATTGTGCGGCAACCCCGGCCTCAAACCGGAGACCAGCGTGTCGAGCGAACTGGGCCTGCGTTTCGACGACGGCGACCACAGCTTCAGCGCGACGCTGTTCAACAGCGACTTCGAAAACAAGGTGGCGAGCTACGACACCGGCGTGACCGATCCGTTGCTGGGCGCGCCATGGCATGTCTACATCTATGACAACATCGACAAAGTGACCTTGCGCGGCGTCGAACTGGGATTTGCGACGAAGCTTGCGCGCGCGTGGAAGATCACCGGCCACTACACCTATACCGATTCGCAACGCAAGGGCGGCGAGCCGTCTTTCAACGGCAGTTCACTCAAGGGCCAGCCGCTCGACAAGACGCCGGAACACGTGCTCAACGTGCAACTGGACTGGGCACCCGCCGACGCGCTGAACTTCTACGCGCGCGCCAACTACACGGGCAAGCAGTATTGGGCGGCCTATCGCAACGGGGCAATGGGTGTGCGCGAACGTCCGGCCACCACCACCTTCGACATCGGCGGCAGCTACACGATCAACAAAGCCTTGAGCGTGAAATTCGCGGTGCTCAACGTCACCGACAAGATCGTCGACATCGATGAGCGCGGCCGCGCCTCCGGATTGAGCGGCAACTGGATGCTGGACGAAGGCCGCCGCGTCGCGGTAACGCTGAACGCGCAATTCTGACACGCGACGATGAACGGCTTTATCGCGCTCGGCCTGTTTTTCGCCGCCGCCGGCTGCGTCTCTATCTATCTCGCCTCGCCCAACCAGTGTTGGCGCGCCGCACCTTGGCCGGCCAAGGTGG
>JAITDH010000072.1 GCA_031282665.1 Zoogloeaceae bacterium
AGGAGCAATATCTGCGCTTTCGCCTGCCGGGTCTTTTCGGCGAGGAGGGAGAAATCGGCGATGTCCAGCGTGGCGAAATCATGCCGCGTCCATCCGCGGCCGATGCCTTCCTGGCTGACGAACAGCGCTTCCTCGAAACGCGTTTCGCCGAAAACGACATAGCCTTCCCCGTAACGGGTAAAACATTTACCGGGAGGAAAATCGTCAAGCAGCAGGTTCATGGAAAGGCAACGGTGAGGGCAGGGGAGGGCGATTCTATCGCAATGCCGGGGGCAGAGGACAGAAGACAGAAGACAGAGCGGCCGCTGGCGCGGCTTTTGTCGTCTGTAATCTGTAATCAGAAGACCCGCGCCAACTGACTACTGATCCACAGACTACAAAGCGAGCACTCTGTCCTCTATCCTCTGTCTTCTGTTGTCGAATGACCGCCAGGGCGAGGATAATACATCCCTTTGTGGCGCGCTCGATCGAGGCGCCGGAACCTCGAGAAGATTGTCATGGAATCCACCCGCATCCTGCTTGAAGCCCACGAAATTCCCACGCACTGGTACAACATCGCCGCCGACCTGCCGTCGCCGCCTGCGCCGCCCCTGACGCCGGACGGCACGCCCGCGAAGCCCGAACAACTGGCGGCGATCTTTCCCCCGGCGATCATCGAGCAAGAAATGAGCGCGGAGCGCTGGATCGAAATTCCGCACGAGGTGCGCGAAATCTACCGGCTGTGGCGGCCTTCCCCCCTGATTCGCGCGGTGCGCTTGGAAGAGGCGCTGCAAACGCCGGCGAAACTTTTTTTCAAGTACGAGGGCGTCTCGCCCGCCGGGTCGCACAAACCCAATTCCGCCGTGCCACAGGCGTATTACAACCGCGCCGCGGGCATCCGGCGGCTGACCACGGAAACCGGCGCGGGGCAATGGGGATCGTCCATTGCGCTGGCCGGGCAGATGTTCGGGCTGGAAGTGCGGATCTACATGGTCAGGGTGAGCTACGAGCAAAAGCCCTACCGGCGGCTGATGATGCAGACCTGGGGCGCGGAAGTGTTCGCGAGTCCTTCCGATCTGACCGAGACGGGGCGCAAGATCCTGGCTGAAACGCCGGATACGCCCGGCTCGCTCGGCATTGCCATCTCCGAGGCGGTGGAAGAGGCGGCGGGGCGCGCCGACACCAACTACAGCCTGGGTTCGGTGCTGAATCACGTGGTCCTGCACCAGAGCGTCATCGGCCTGGAGGCGAAAAAACAGTTCGACAAGATCGGGCTGTATCCGGATATCGTGGTGGCGCCCTGCGGCGGCGGTTCCAGCTTCGGCGGCATCGCCTTTCCCTTCCTCGGCGACAAGGCGGCGGGCGACAAGCGCGCGGCCAGGCTGCGCGCCATCGCGGTCGAGCCGAAATCCTGCCCCAGCCTGACCCGTGGCCGCTATACCTACGATTTCGGCGACGCTTCCGGCTTCACGCCGATGATGAAAATGTACACCCTGGGACACGATTTCGTCCCGGCGGGAATTCACGCGGGGGGATTGCGTTATCACGGCGCTTCGCAGCTCGTCTCCCAACTTTATCACGCCGGCCTGATCGAAGCCATCGCCGTGCCGCAACTGGACACCTTCGATGCTGGCGTGCTGTTCGCGCGCACCGAGGGCATCATCCCCGCGCCGGAATCCTGCCACGCCATCCGCGCGGCCATCGACGAAGCCCTGAAATGCAAGGAGACGGGCAAGCCGAAGGTCATCCTCTTCAACCTCACCGGACATGGACATTTCGACATGAGCTCGTTCGAGCGCTATTTTTCCGGGCAACTGGAAAACTACGAATATCCGGCGGAGGCGGTGGAGCAATCGCTGGCAAAGCTGCCGAAGTTCGCGTTGTAGCGATAGGGGGCGTCTGCAGACAATGCCTCATGGGATAAGTTATTATCCCGTCATGATTTCAGATTACGTTTGGTCAACTGAGGAATTTAAGATGGGCACACTGGACTCTCGCACGGACACACTCGCCATGATTGGCTCTTTCCAACATAGCGATTGTCAAAAAATAGAATAGTTAAAAAATGATTTAAGGTGATACATATCATTCATGGGAGGGAGATACCATGGATGAAGAAATGATCAAAGAAAGCTTCGAACGGCTGAAGCCATTTTTGGACGAAAAGCTGAAGCGATTGTATGTGGCGAACCTGGCGCTCTCGGCAGGGTGGGGAGGGATTGGGGAGTTGAATAAGGTAACGGGGCTGTCGAGGGATACCATTCGGAGAGGAATGGTGGAACTTCGGGAGGGGGTATGCGAGGGGGCGGGCAATGGAGAGAATGGAGAGGAAATTCGGGAGAGGGCGAGACAGCGTGCGCGAGGAGGAGGACGAAAAAGCATTGAGGTAAGCAACAGCGGCATTGGGCGCGATCTGGAGCAATTGCTGGAACCTGTCACCCGCGGGGATACTGAGTCGCCGCTGTTGTGGACTTCGAAAAGCCTGCGCAGACTTGCGGCGGAGCTTGGAGAAAAAGGACACAAGGTGAGCCACGAGACGGTCCGAAGGCTTCTGCTCGAAATGGGATACTCGTTACAGGCGGACTTCAAGACCATCGAGAAAGGACAGCATGCGGATCGCGATGAACAGTTCGAATATCTCTACGCCAGCGTGAAAGACGCCCAGGAGAGGGACCAGCCAGTCATCTCGGTGGACACGAAAAAGAAAGAGCTGGTGGGCAATTTCAAGAACGGCGGGAAGGAATGGCACCTGTCCAAAAATCCTGTCGAGGTGAGTGGGCATGATTTCGAGGACAAGGCACTGGGCAAGGCGATCCCGTTTGGCGTCTATGACCTTTCCGGGAACGAAGGCTGGGTGAGTGTTGGCATCGACCACGACACCTCGCAATTTGCGGTCAGCAGCATCCGGAACTGGTGGCTTGAAATGGGCCGACATGCCTATCCGTGTGCCCGGGAACTGACGATCACGGCAGACAGTGGCGGCAGCAATGGGAGCAAAAGGCGAATGTGGAAAACCGAACTTCAGCGCTTTGCCAACGAGACAGGAATGACGCTTCATGTCTTGCACTACCCGCCCGGCACAAGCAAGTGGAACAAGATCGAACACCGGATGTTCTCGTTCATCAGCAAGAACTGG
>JAITDH010000217.1 GCA_031282665.1 Zoogloeaceae bacterium
ACCGTCGACACCACCACCATCACGCTGGTGATCGCCCACACCTGCCACACCTGATGGAGCAGGACATCCAGCGGGCGCAGGAAGAGGAACTGGGCGATGCTGAAAACGCAGGCGAAGGAGGAAGCCCAGGCCGTCACCTGGAGCGAGCCGAGGCGGCCGACGATCATGCCGTTGCCGATCAGGTAGAGGGCGTAGGAGACGGCGGCGGCGAAGACGAGGGCGCTGCCGAGCAGCACCTCGTGCCCGGTGTCGACATCGGCGTGTCCGAAGTCGTGCCCGACGGCGAGCGCGATGCCGACGTAGCACAGCAGCAACGCCAGGATCGTCCGGCGGCCGACCGGTTTCTTGAGGAAGAGCGCCGAAATCACGATCACCATCGTCGGGTAGAGGAAGAGGATCAGGCGCTCCAGTCCCGACGAAATGTGCTTGAGTCCGAGGAAATCGAGATAGCTCGACAGGTAGTAGCCGACGAACCCCAGCCACGCCATCCACAGCCAGTCGCGCCCTTGCATCCGCCCGCGCCGCTCGCGGCGGGCGAAGAGGCCGATGAGCAGGTAGAGCGGCAGCGCCAATCCCATCCTCAACGCAAGCAGGGTTTCGGCGTCGATGCCGTAGCGATAGGCGAGCTTGACCAGGATGGCCTTGAACGAAAAACCGACCGCGCCGAGCAGCGCGAAGAGAATGCCGGTCTTGTAAAGCGAAACGGAACGGAGCAAGAGGATCTCCATGCGGCAAAGCGCGTCATGTTACAGGAGACAGGAGACAGATGTCAGGAGACAGAGCGGAGAAAAGCCGTGGTTGGGTTGGGTTGGGTAGGTTGGATGAGCCGCAGGCGTAATCCGACATTCGTTCATCACCGGCGCTTGCGCCGCTGTTCTTTGATTCCTTTGCTTTGCGATGCTGCGCATCGGTGTGGTTGGAATGTCGGATTGCGCCTTCGGCTTATCCAACCTACAAAACCGACGCCACACCCCCACCTTATCATTGCGGTAAATCGCGGCAAGACTTTTCCTCCACTTTGGATCGCACCCGCGCCCGAGCAATCCTTGGACGCCCTGCCGGAATTACACGATAATGAGCATATCGTCACCCCCGCAACCTTCTGGGCGCGGCACGGTGATTGATCCGGACAATGCTCCCCCTGCCCCGCCCTGTCTCCTGTCTCCTGATCCCTGTCCCCTGATCCCTGATCCCTGATCCCTGATCCCTGTCCCCCGATGATCCGTTCCCTATCCGAAACCTGGCGCAATCGTTCGTTTGCCGCCTTCCTGGTCGCTCGTTTGGCGGGCATGTTCGCCACCCAGATACAGGCCGTCATCATCGGCTGGCAGGTCTATGAACTTACCGCCGATCCGATGGCGCTGGCCTATGTCGGGCTGGCGCAATTCCTGCCCATGCTCGTCCTCCTCCTGCCGGCGGGCGATCTCATCGACCGGCATGCCCGCCGGCCGATCCTGATGGCGAGCTGGCTCGTCGCCACCTGTTCCGCCGGGGCGCTCTGGTGGCTGTCGGGGCATGCCAGCGCGGACGGCGCGCTGGCCGGCATCTACGCCACGCTCGTGCTGTTCGGCTGCTCGCGCGCCTTTTCCGGCCCGGCGCTGCAAAGCCTGCTGCCGCAGATCGTGCCGCGCGAACGGCTGGCGCAGGCCATCGCCACGAACGGCATGTTGATGCGCGCCGCGTCCATCGGCGGGCCGCTCGTCGGCGGCTTGCTGTACGCCGCCGGCGGCGGGATGTTGACCTACGCCGTCTGCGCCCTGTGTTTCCTGCTTGGCGTGCTTTTCCTGATGCGGGTCGAGACCCGCTATGCCGGCGCGCGGGCCACGGGGACGGGAAATATGTGGCGGCGTTTCGGAGCCGGCATCCATTTCATCTTCCATCGTCCCATCATCCTCGGTTCCATCTCGCTCGATCTGTTCGCCGTGCTGCTCGGCGGCGTCGTGGCGCTCTTGCCCATCTATGCCAAGGAAATCCTCCATGTCGGCCCCGAGGGCCTGGGAGTGCTGCGCAGCGCCATTGCCATCGGCGAGGTGGGCGCGGGCCTGCTGTTGAGCATGCGTCCGTTCAACCGCGCCGTCGGCCGGCGCATGTTCGCCGCCGTCGCCGTTTTCGGGCTAGCGAATCTCGCCTTTTCGCTCTCGCACTGGTTCTGGCTTTCCTTCGCCGCCCTGGCGGTGGCGGGCGCCGCCGACATGGTGAGCGTCTATATCCGCGGCGCGCTGGTGCAGTTCTCCACCCCCGACGACATGCGCGGGCGGGTGAGCGCCGTCAACATGCTCTTCATCGGTTCGTCCAACGAATTGGGCGAATTCCGCGCCGGCACCTGCGCGGCATGGTTCGGCCCCGTCGCCGCCGCCGTGCTCGGCAGCCTGTGCACACTCGCCGTCGTCGGCCTCTGGATCCGACTGTTCCCGGCCCTGAACCGGGTCAGCCGGTTCGAGGAGGCCGCCGAGCGGTGATGGCGGCAACTTTTGCCGCTCAGGGAACAGGAATGTAGGTTGGATAAGCGCGGCGCAATCCGACATTCGTTCATCACCGGCACGAAGCGCCGCTGTTGTTTTTTGATTAGCGATGCTTCGCATCGTGAGATACGAATGTCGGATTACGCCTTCGGCTAATCCAACCTACGACCGTCCTCTGTCTCCTGTCTCCCGAGGAGGCACGAAGGTTGCTTTCCATCGTTGAAAACCGAAAACCTTTGGAGACGCTTTCATGATCGGCGACATCCGGTCCCATATCGGGGCCTATATCCAGGCGATGGACTTGCGGGCCTACCGGCAGCAGGTGCTGGCGTCCAATATCGCCAACGCGGACACGCCTTATTACAAGGCGCGGGATTTCGATTTCAAGGCGGCGTTCGCGGCGGCGCGGGCCGGACGGGAAGAAGATGCGCATCTGGGCCTGCGGCGCACGCATACGCGGCATCTGCTTCCGGCGGAGGGCGGCGGGGAAAGCGTGCCCCTGCAATACCGGACGGAATACCAGTCGGCGGTGGATGGCAATACGGTGGATATGGACGTGGAACGCTCGGAAATCGCGGACAACTCCATCCAGTACCAGATCCTCGCCCAGTTCCTGAGCGACAAGCTTTCCGGCCTGCGCACGGCCATCAGCAGCAACCAGGGTTGAGATAGAAGGAGTCCGGCATGAGTCTCTTCAACGTTTTCCAGGTCGCCTCCAGCGCCATGACGGCGCAATCCCTGCGGATGAACGCGGTGGCCTCCAATCTCGCCAATGTCGATAGCGCGGTATCGGCAAACGGGGAACCCTACCGGGCAAAGCAGGTGGTCTTCCAGGCCACGCCGATGGGCAACGCGGGCGAGGCTTCGCAGGGGGTCAGGGTGACGCGGATCGTGGAATCCGCCGCCCCGCTGCGGATGAGCTACGACCCGCACAACCCGCTGGCCGACGAAAATGGCTATGTGGCGATGTCCAACGTGGACGCCGTGGAGGAAATGGTCAACATGATTTCCGCCTCGCGCTCCTATCAGGCCAATGTGGAAGTCATGAACACGGCCCGGCAGATGCTGATGCGCACCTTGCAGATCGGCAGCGGGCAGTAATAAATATCGAAAGGAAGAAAAATGGCAAGCATAACCAACCAGAACGTCATCGACGTACTGAATTCAAACGCCTATTCGGCGGAAACGGCGAAAAAGGATCGTTCCGCCGTCGAGGAGATGAGCGATCGTTTCATGACCCTCTTCCTCACCCAGTTGCGCCACCAGGATCCCCTGAATCCGATGGAAAACGCGGAGATGACCTCGCAGCTCGCGCAGATGAACATGGTCTCCGGGCTGGAAAACCTGAATGTGACGATGAAAACGCTTTTGTCCAGCTATGGCGAGGCGCTTTCCCTGCAAGCGGCAAACCTGGTCGGCAAAAATGTCCTCGTCCCCGGCAATTCGATGACATTGGGCGAACAGGGCGCGCTCTTCGGCATCCAACTGAAAGGCCCGGCGGACCAGGTGGAAGTCACCATCTCCGACCAGAACGGCAACGTGGTGGCGAAGCAAAGCCTCGGGCAGCAGGAAGCGGGCTCGCTGGCCTTCTTCTGGGACGGCACGGACAGCGAGGGCAATTCGATCATCGAAGCGTCGAAGACGGTAGACGAAAACGGCGAGGTTCATTTCACTCCGAGCCAGTACACCTTCACGGTTTCCGCCAGCCTGGGCGGGGAAGCGGTGGAAGCCTCCGCCTTGCAGGCTGGCACGGTTTCTGCGTTGATCCGGGGGAAGGAAGGCGCTTTCGCGCTGGAAGTCGCCGGACTCGGCAACTACCAACTGGAAGACGTGCAACAGGTATTTTGATGAACGATGAATGAAGGATAAGGAGAAACATCATGGGATTCCAACAAGGCTTGAGCGGCCTCAATGTCTACTCCAGGGCGCTGGA
>JAITDH010000252.1 GCA_031282665.1 Zoogloeaceae bacterium
CGGGTGAAGGTTTCCGGCGAGGGCGGCTCGTCACCGTAGTCGTGGAGCGCCGCGTCGATCTCGGCGACGGCAAGGCCGCTTTGCCGCGCCAGTTCCTGGCTTCGTTCCACGGCAAGAAGCCGCGTCAGCCGGGGATGACGTTGCGCCAGACGATAGGCGATTTCCCGCCGCGCCGTATCGAGCAGGGTGCCCAGGGCGTTTTCCCGCCACAGGCAGCGTCCCAGGGCCAGCAAATGCTCGGCAAGATCGCGCCGCTCGGCCTCCGGCGTCGCGCGCACGCCGCCAAAGCGCGGCA
The DNA here is from genome assembly GCA_031282665.1 of Zoogloeaceae bacterium. The sequence goes on from JAITDH010000252.1 coordinate 296, forward strand.
CGACCAGGAAGAGCCAGATCAGGATCAGGGCCGCCGCGCTCGACAACACCCGCCAGGCGACCGTCGAAAGCCACTGCCAGAGCGTCGGGTATTCCATGCGCGTGGCGAAACGGATGACGCCCTCGGGCTGGTAACGCTGCAACAGCGCCCAGAAGAATTCGGCGTGGTCGAAATCCTCCAGTTCGCGGTTGTCGAGAAACCTGATTCCGCCCATCACCGTGACATTGCCGCGCTCCCACGCATAATGCAGAATTATGCTCCCGTACCGGTCTTCGACCTGCCAGAGAGGAGGGTTTTCTCCCGGTTTCATGTTCCGGAAAAACGATGAGGAAAGCCGGTAACGCTGGTCATTTCCGGGCAGGCGGGCCTCGGCGAAAGGGGAAGAATTGCCGTGTTCGCGACGATCGACACCCTCCGCCCTGTCGTCGTTGTCCATCACCCCGAACGGCGCGAGGAGCGGGTCGTTTTCCACCGAACCGCTGTCACGCTCCAAAATGAGATAACCGCCGCGCGCCACCCAATCCAGAATCCTCTGGGCGCGGGCATCATCCATCATGCCCTCGCGCCCGTCCGCCAAAACCAGCACACCGCCTTCCGGCAGGGAATCCAGGGCGACCGGACTTTCGAGCCGTCGTGTCTCGCGCCCCATGCGCGCAAGGAAACGCTCCGTCGCCAGCAGGGGATTGCGCCGCGCTTCCAGCGACATTTCCCCTTTTTCCCGGACGATCTCCCGTTCCAGATTTTCAACGAGCAGGTAGGCCGCCAACGCGACGAGAGCGAATCCGCCGATGATCCAGAAGAGCAGGTCGCGGCGGCTCACGCGCCCTCCTTGCCGGCGGCAAAATGCGCGCGCCAGTCCGCGCACAGGGCGCGTATCCGCATGAGGGTCGGCAGCCTTCCGGCATAGGCCGCCGCTTTCCATTCCGCGAGCAATGCCGCGAAGGCGGCGAGCACGTCGCCCTGGACATGACCGCTCACCCGCGCCAGGCACAGGTTTTCGGTATCGCCCGCGTGAAAGACGACGCGGTCGCGTTCGATCAGCGTCACCAGCGCGCCGCGATAAAGGAGCGAGAGCGCCACGATCCAATGTCCGGCTTCCGCTTTTGCCAGCGCGGCCGCCGGAATGTCGGCCGGCAGGGCTTCCGGACGCAGGTCCAGCCCGAACAGGGTTTCCGGGCGCCTGTCCTTTTGCGGCAGCGCCTCCGGCCAGAAGCGATCCAGGTTGCGATAGAGAAAGACGAGGCAGGCCGCCAGCGCCAGGATGATCAACCCATAAAGCGCAAGGCGCACAAACTCCGCCAGACCGCCGAAGAGTTTTTCCAGCCATAGCCACATACCCGAGGAGCCACGCGGCGGGTCGTCAGGCTTCTGGCCCTGTTTCCGCCAGTGCCATTTCGTCTTTTCTTCCATGCGGCCAAAGTCCGGCTCCGCCAGCACCGCCTGTGCCTGGCGGCGCGCCGCTCCCTCCACCCGCACGACTTTTTCCGCTTGCGGCGCGTTGTTTTCGGCATCCTCCGCGGCGCGGGCGGCGGAGGGCTGCGCGACAAAACCAATCAGCAGGGCCAGCAGCAGGGCCGGGAGGACGGAGGCGGCGCCTTTCTCCTTCCCCGCGAAGGGCGGCTCCGCCTGCGCCCGTTCGGCCTGCATGCGGCGAAAGGCCACCTCGATGTCCCAGCCTTCCAGGTCGCTGCGCCGGTTGAGATAGAGCGAAAACCCGGCGGCGACGTAGAAGGGTTCCACGAGCGTTTCCGCCGCCAGCCAGGCAATGATGGTGAGAATGTTCCAGGAGCGGCTTGTCTCGCCGTCTTCCCCAAACGAAAAAACGAGATCGAACGCCTCCTGCAGGTCGCCGGGCGTCAGCCAGACCATCAGGAGCAGCAAGCCCACATTGAAGATGACGACACAGTGAAGGCAGACAAACATCAGCCAGGTGGCATAGCCCTGCGTCTTGCGGCCAAGTATCCGGCTGCGCTTGCGAAACTCCGCGCCGCGCTGGCCTTCCAGTTGCAGGATGGGAAGGAGGAAGGAGCGATGGAAAGACAGACGTCTCCAGGTCAGATCCGCAAAAAGACCGCTGCGGCGCAGGAGATCCGGCAGGCTTTGCCAGACCTGTTTGATCGTCGGCGGCACGCCGAAGCTCGCCTCCGCAAAGACCTTGAGGAGCAGGCGGTCCGCCGCGGGTTTCAGCCACCACACGACAAGCCAGAGCCACCCGCTGTCCGGAAACGACAGCAAGACCAGGAGCGCCGGAAACAGGAGGAAGACGAACCAGACGCGATAGACCGGCAGCGCCCAGCGCCGCACCATGCCCATGCCCAGATCCAGCGCCTCCCAGGGTGTGCGGCGGCGCAATTCGAGTTCGAGGCGGTCAAGCCGCATGCCGGCCTCTTCCGAAAAAGCAGAGATAGATGATGAGCGCGCCCCAGAAGACAAGCCCCGCGCCGATCTTGAGCGCAAAGGGCAAACCCCGGATCGGCGACCACAGGGATTCCACGAAAGCCGCGCAGAAGGTGAGGAAGGCCGCGCCATAGAGAAGCCGCACCGCGCCCCGCGCCGCTTCGCTGAGCGCCTCCCGTCGCCGCAACCGTCCCGGCGCGATCAGCGCGTAGCCGATTTTCAGCCCCGCCGCGCCGGATAGCACCGCGCCGATCAGTTCCGGGCCGCTGTGTCCGGCAACGAAGCCCCAGAAGGTGTCGACATAGCCCACCTGCGTGATATGCCCGGCCACCATGCCGATCATGAGACCGTTGAAGACCAGATAAAACACGCTCCCCAGGCCAAAGAGAATGCCGCCCGCGAAGCACTGGAAATCGATCTGCACGTTATGCCCGATGTAGTACATCAGCATTGCAAGCTGCCCATCGGCGGCGGCGCTGGCCGATGCGCCCAGACGCTGGTTTTCGGGCGCGTACATCCGCTCGTATTGGTCGACGATATCCGGCGGGATGATGTAATAGACGCTCTCGGGGAAAACCTGCGCCAACCACAGGCAGAGGAGCAAAGGAACGAAAAAGAACAAGGCCGCCGCCAACACGAAACGCCACTCGGCGCGCACCAGACGCGGCAGGCCCGCGCCCAGGAAATCCAGCCAGTCCTTGCGCAAATCCCCGCGCGCGCCATAGACGCGCTGATGCGCCGCCAGCACGCGCTGTTGCAGGGCGTCGATGAGCACGCTGGAATAACGCCGGTCGCGCGCCAGCGACACGTCATGGCAGAGACGGCGAAAGGCCGCGGGCAAGGTCTCCGAGGTAATTGCAATCGCCTTCCGCTTGGCCTGCCGCTTTTTCCCCTCCAGCCACAGATCCCAGGCCAACCACTCCTCTTCCCGCAAGGCGACGAACTGGCTTTCCTTCATCCGGCTTCCTCCGTCCTGGCCGCCAGCGTGCCGCGTCCGAGCAGGCAATTGCCCAGATGAATGAGGCGATCCTTGGCGTCCCCGGGCAACAGGTCAGCGGTCAAAGGGGTCGCCAGTTGCGCCAGTTCCCCGGCGCGCGCATGGGAAAAACCGGGGGCGCGCAGGCGATATTCGATGAGGGCGCGCTGTTCCGCCTCGCTGAGGGCGAAGGGCAGGACCTCTTCCTTCCTGTCGTCGTCCGTCACCGCAGGGGCCGCCGCCGTCTGGCGGTACACCACCAGCGTTCCCGCGAGCAGATCGCCCAGGCGCTTGCCTTCCCGGTTCAGCCCCATCGTGATGAGGCCAAAGGCGTAGAAGAAGGGCAGGAAATCCACGGCGCGCAGGAAATTGCGCGCCACCGAGGCGCTCCAGTCCAGGGGGGTGCCGTCATCGCGCAGCACCATCAACCCGGAAAAGCGCTTGCCCGGCGTCGCCCCTTGACAGAGCACCTCGAACACGACGGGATAAAACCACTCGAGCAGGAAATACAGCAAGAACAGCAGTGCTCCACTCAAGCGCAGTGCCCCACTCAAGCGCGTGATCCAGGAGAGCACGAAGACGCACCCCAGGAAAAACATCATGCGGAAGAGGAAATCGATGAGCCAGGCGCGCGCCCGAACGATCCCCCCCGCCAGGCGCAATTCCAGTTCGCAGCCCTCGGGCGTCAGCACCCGGCGGATCGTATCCAGCCGGGGGACGGGTTTTGCCGTGTTCGTGACCGACACCGGACAGCGCCTTTCTCAACGCGGCCGGATGAAGATGTCGCGGTAGGCCGCGTAAAAAGTACAGAAACCGAGCGGGATGAGGAGCAACAGGCCGAAGCCCAGTGGAATCATCGCCAGCATGCCCAGCACGGAGAAGGCAATCCCGGAAACCGTAAACGGCAGGAGATTGTGCAACATCCCCCGCACGGCCAGCTTGAACGCTTCCCACGCCGACAGTTCCGCATGCAGCGCCACCAGTTGCGGTGCCAGCCACTGCACGAGAACCAGCGGGATGAAAACGAGACAGCTCAGAAGAATCACCCACCAGAGCGAGTCTATCGCAATCGCACCGGGGGTGGAAATACCACGCAGACTGTCGGGACCAACCATCAGGAGAAGAACGACGACCATGATCATGACGAAAAACAGGACGAACAAAAAATAGATCAGCCCCAGCGTCATCAAGGATCCCATCCGGTTGGAGAATCCGGCGAACAGGTGATTGAAGAAAACCTCCTCGTCCTGTTCCTTTGCCCGGCAAGCCATTGCCAGCCCCGCGATGAACACGGGAGTAAGCAGCATCTGCGCCAGTCCTCCGATAATGGGCACAAGCCCCAGAGCGAACAGAATGAGAAACCAGACGACCCCCATCCCTATCCATGCGCCCATGGACCCTTGCATCAGCGACCAACCTTCCATGATCCAGGAAATCCCGGCCCCGGCGCTGAGACTGTTGGGTTCGGGCAGCAGCGTGTGCTCCCCCAATTCGCCGCGGATTTCATCGACCTCCACCCCTGGCGCGGCAAACGGATTCCCGCCCCAG